>JAGREJ010000194.1 GCA_020446595.1 Novosphingobium sp.
CTGTTCTGGGAAGACCTGCTGGTCAGTGAGCTGGAAGCAGGAGCGCAGCCATGATCGACGTCGATACCTTCCGCGCCGCTGCGCGTGCCTGGCATGCGACCATGGTCCCCGAATTCGGGCGCGACGCGCGCCGGGGCCTGACAGACGAGCAGGACCTCGCGCTCGGCAGGCGCTACATGGCCGCCAAGTACGACGCGGGCTTCGGTGGCATTCACATGCCTGAGGAGTTTGGCGGGCGCGGGCTCTCGGGCCTCCACAAGATCGCCTACGACATGGAAGAGGCCCAGCACGGCTTCCCGACCGTCTATTTCGGCATTTCGCTGGGCATGCCGATTCCGATCATCATGAAGTTCTGCGAGGACAAGGCTTGGGTGCGCGAGCGCGTTATCGCTGCGCTCAAGGGCGAGGAAATCTGGTGCCAGCTGTTCTCCGAGCCAGCGGGCGGATCCGACCTCGCGGGCCTGCGCATGAAGGCCGAGCAGGACGGCAACGGCTGGAAGCTGAATGGTCAGAAGTTGTGGACCAGCCATGCTCATATCGCCGATTACGGCATCATCGTCGCGCGCAGCGATCCCACCGTGCCCAAGCACAAGGGCCTGACCTATTTCTGGGTCGACATGCATGCCGAAGGAGTCGAGGCCAAGCCGTTCGAGCTGCTCGACCGCGAAGTGGTGTGCAACGAGGTATTCTTCGACGATGTGAAGCTGACCGACGGCCAGCGCATCGGGCCGGTCGGCGGCGGATTCGGCGTCGCCATGGCGACGCTCATGATCGAACGATATGTCGCCTCGGATGCCGACGGTTTCGGACCGACCATCCCGTTCTTCGTCGATTTCGCCCGCGAGGTGCAGTTCAATGGCAAGCCCGCCATCGAAGACGGACGCATCCGCTCGGCCATCGCGCGCAACTATGCGCTGCGCAATGGCCTGCGCTCGATCCGCGACCGCGCCTTCCTGATGATGGAGGCGGGCATGGAGCCGGGGCCGGAAGGTTCGCTCAGCAAGCTCGTTTCGGTGCGCAGCCGCCAGAAACTGTGCGAACTGGCCATCGATCTTCAGGGCAGTGAGGGACTAGCCTACGACCGCGAAGCCTTCGGACAGGAGGACTGGGTGGCAAGCTGGCTCTCGGTCCCTACCGGTCGCATCGCCGGCGGGGCCGACGAAATGCTGCTCAACACCATCGCCGAGCGGATTCTCGGCTTGCCGCAGGACCATCGCCCCGACAAGGGCGTTCCGTTCAACCAGATTCCCGCCTGATTCACTTTCGGAGACTCCTATGCCCTTCAAGACCCGCGTGACCGAAATGCTCGGCATCGAGCATCCCATCGTCCAGGGCGGCATGCAGAACGTTGGCTATGCCGAACTCGCCAGTGCGGTTTCGAACGCTGGCGGGCTTGGCCTCATCACCGCGCTGACCCAGCCGAGCCCCGAGGCGCTGGCTGCCGAGATCGAACGCTGCCGGAGCATGACGAGCAAGCCTTTCGGCGTGAACCTGACCTATCTGCCGACGCTCAATGCGCCCGACTACGGCGCCTTTGCCAAGGTCATCATCGATGCGGGGATAACGATCGTCGAGACCGCCGGTTCGCCCAAAGTGCGCGAGATCTGGGAGATGATGAAGCCGCACGGCATCAAGATCGTCCACAAGTGCACCTCGGTGCGCCATGCCCTGTCGGCCGAAAAACACGGCTGCGACATCATCTCCATCGACGGTTTCGAATGTGCGGGCCATCCCGGCGAGGACGACGTCGGTGGTCTGGTGCTGATCCCGGCGGCCAAGGACAAGGTGAAGATCCCGCTGCTCGCATCGGGCGGCATTGGCGATGCGCGCGGCTTCGTAGCGGCGCTGGCGCTCGGTGCGGAAGGCATCAACATGGGCACGCGCTTCTGCGCCACCAAGGAAGCGCCGATCCACGACAACGTGAAGGCCAAATATGTCGAGAACGACGAGCTTGGCACCAACCTGATTTTCCGCAAGTTCCACAATACCGCGCGCGTCGGCAAGAATTCGGTCTCGGATGAGGTTGTCGAGATTTCCGCGCGCGAAGGCGCGGTGTTCGAGGATGTGCGCCATCTCGTTTCGGGTGCGCAGGGTGCTGCGTTGCTGAAGAGCGGCGATCTAGATTCGGGCATCTTCTGGGCGGGCATGATTCAGGGCCTGATCCACGACATCCCGACCTGTCAGGAACTGATCGACCGGATCATCGGCGAGGCCGAGGAGATCGTGAAAGGCAGGCTTTCCGGGATGGTGGCCTGATCGGAACGAGGGCGCGCGCCATGGCTTACGAGAAGCTTCTCTATTCGCTCGAAGGCGATGTCGCGCACATCTCGCTCAACGATCCCGGCACCCGTAACGCCGTATCGCGCACGCTTGGCGACGAGCTGATCGATGCGCTGCGCCGCGCCAGCGTCGAGGCGCGCGCCGTGCTTCTGACCGGCGAGGGCAAGGGGTTCTGCTCC
>JAGREJ010000195.1 GCA_020446595.1 Novosphingobium sp.
GAAGGCATCGTCAACACCTGGAACGAGAACGTGTGGCTGGCTTCGCGCGGCGGCGGCATCGGCACCTATTGGGGTCAGGTGCGCGGCATCGGCGAGCCGGTCGGCCTCAACGGCAAGACCAGCGGCATCATTCCTTTCGTGCGGGTGATGGACAGCCTGACGCTCGCCATCTCGCAAGGCTCGCTGCGGCGTGGTTCTGCGGCCTGCTATATCGACATCCACCATCCCGAGATCGAGGAATTCCTCGAAATCCGCAAACCTTCGGGCGACTTCAACCGCAAGGCGCTGAACCTGCATCACGGCGTGCTCGTCACCGACGAATTCATGGAGGCCGTGCGCGACGGCGCCGAGTTTGAACTGCGCAGCCCCAAGGACGGATCGGTGCGCGGCAAGGTCGATGCCCGCTCGCTGTTCCAGAAGCTGGTCGAGACGCGGCTGGCGACGGGTGAGCCCTATATCGTCTTTTCCGACACGGTGAACCGGATGATGCCAAAGCATCACCGCGAGCTTGGCCTCAAGGTCTCGACCTCGAACCTGTGTTCGGAAATCACCCTGCCCACGGGTCGCGACCATCTGGGCAATGACCGCACGGCGGTCTGCTGTCTGTCCTCGCTCAATCTCGAAACATGGGATGAGTGGCATCAGGACGAACGCTTTGTCGAGGACGTGCTGCGCTTCCTCGACAACGTGCTGCAGGACTATATCGACCGTGCGCCCGACGAAATGGCGCGCGCCAAGTATTCGGCTGCGCGCGAACGCTCGGTCGGCATGGGCGTGATGGGCTTCCACTCGTTCCTGCAATCGAAGAACATCGCCATCGAAAGCGCATTGGCCAAGAGCTGGAACATCAAGATGTTCCGACACATCAATGCCAAGGCCAACGAGGCCTCGATGATGCTCGCCAAGGAGCGCGGGGCCTGTCCCGACGCCGCCGATCAGGGCGTGATGGAACGCTTTTCGTGCAAGATGGCGATCGCTCCGACCGCCTCGATCTCGATCATTTGCGGCGGCACGTCAGCCTGCATCGAGCCGATCCCGGCCAACATCTATACGCACAAGACGCTTTCGGGCTCGTTCGTGGTCAAGAACCCCTACCTGCAGAAGCTGTTGGCCGCGAAGAGCAAGGATTCGAACAACGTGTGGAACTCGATCCTCGAGCACGGCGGATCGGTCCAGCACCTCGATTTCCTCTCGCCGGAGGAGAAGGCCACCTACAGGACCAGCTTCGAGATCGATCAACGCTGGCTGCTTGAATTCGCCGCCGACCGCACGCCCTATATCGATCAGGCGCAGTCGCTGAACCTGTTCATCCCGGCCGATGTCGACAAGTGGGACCTGATGATGCTGCACTTCCAGGCATGGGAGAAGGGCATCAAGTCGCTTTACTATCTGCGCTCGAAGTCGGTGCAGCGCGCGGGCTTTGCCGGGGCTGGCGGGGTCGAGGCGGACAATACGTCCGAGGCGCCGAAGTTCGAGATCGGCGAAAGCACCGACTACGATGAGTGCCTGGCCTGCCAGTGAGGCGATGTCGAGTTGTCCAGAGGGAAGCCGTTCATGGACAAACAGAGCTTGGGATGCACGGCCATCGCTGCGGCAATTGCAGTGGTTGGATTTGTAGGCTTGCTGATCGTGTGGCCGCAATATCGCGTCTACCAACAGCGCTTATCTGGCGAGGCGGCTCTGGCGGAAGCTCAATCATCACGCCAAGTGGCAATCCTTGAAGCGCGGGCGAAGAAAGAAAGCGCCATTGCCTTGGCGGACGCTGAGGTAATTCGTGCCGAAGGCGCGGCGAAGGCCAATGAGATATTGCAGAATTCGCTCGGCGGACCGGATGGCTATCTGCGCTATCTGCAAATTCAAGCGCTTCAGGAAACGCGCGCTTCGTTGATCTATGTGCCCACAGAGGCGGGTTTGCCCGTCACGGAGTCCCGTCGCCTGCAAGATTGAAGACGGCCTAAAACGGAAAGCCCCGGCCTGGTCAAAACCGGGTCGGGGCTTGCTTCTGTCAGGACGGGCTGCCGCCTGTTATATTCAGCGGCCCTGGTCCGGCCCACGCTGCTTGAGATAGATCCGGTTGTCCTCGATCGACTCCACGCGGTCGATCCTCACGCAATGGTACAAGTCGAGCCAGCTTTCGCTCCGGGCAAGCTTGATGAGGTCGTCGATGACCTCCTGGACGATGCCGATGTGCTGTCCGGCATGGTCAGTGACTTCCATGTCTTGCTTGATGTGCATCGGTTCAAACATGGAAGCGATATTGTCGCATGACAGGTTAACGCCGCGTTTCCATCGCCATGGGGAGCCCCTGCAGAATGCTAACCGTCGCGAGCTTGCTTCCATCAGGGTAATGCGCCCAACTGCATGAAATACCACGCGTAGAACAGGCTCCACCCAAGCGCGAACAGCACGGCGATGAGCCATGACGGGAGGCGATGGCGAATCGCGCTACCTGTCGCCGAAAAGACTGCCGCAACCAGCAGGAAGCGCGGCAGCCGGGCGAAAATCGAGGTGACGAAGAAGCCCGGCAACCCGGAGCCATCACTTTCGGCGGCGAGGGCATAGAGCTTGTAGGGCGTGCCCGAGAACGATCCCGCCAGCATTGCCAGCCAGCCGCCCGACCGAAAGTCATCAGCAGCCTGCGTCGTCAGTTCGGAAGAAATGCCGGGCAGCGCCGCAATGGTCTCGCGTGCGCCGGCCGGATCGGTGCGCGCCCATGCAATGACCAGCAATCCGCCGAACGCCGCACAGACCGCGGCCAGCCCGGCCGCGCGCCAGCCCGCTTTCCAGCCGTGCCGCAATGCCAGCGCGCTGATCGGCACATCGGCGACGATGAACAGCACAATTGCCTCGGCGAAGGCCCAGAGCGCAACCACGATCATACCCGCCATAGTGCAATACTCCCGATGGATTTGCTATTCGCGGCTTGTCGGTTGCAGTGCAACACGGCAAGTTGCAGGCCGCCTGCCGGCAGGGATTCGCCGGTTTCGCCATGCACGATCAAGGAGCCGGTCCGATCCCCAGCCTCAACCTGCCCCAGCTTGTCGCTCCGGCGCAGAATCAGCATTACGAGGGCAGCTATGGCGATGCCATGCTGCAGTGGCGGGGCATCAGCGCCGTCGACAAGGTTGCCAACATGCGCGCCATGCTCGCGGCGGCAGGGGCAGGGCCGATTGCGCATGTGCTGGAGGTCGGCTGCGGCACCGGCGCGGTCCTGCTCGAAACGAAACGGGCAGGTATCGGCGCGGAGCACTGCGGCATCGACCTCGCCGACCCCTCCGCCCATCCCCATCCCGGCGTGACCGAGGCGGGCCTTGCGCTCGCGGCCTATGACGGCATGACCATCCCGTTCGGCGATGCGAGCCATGATCTCGTCTATGCCAGCCATGTGCTCGAACATGTGCCGGACGAGCGCGGTTTTCTGGCCGAGCTGGCGCGCGTCGCCGCCAAATGGCTCTACATCGAGGTGCCTTGCGAGATTCACTTTCGCACCACCATGCGCGATCTCCAGACCACACTGAACATCGGCCACATCAATGCCTTCACGCCCGAGACGCTGGCGCTGACGCTGTCGAGCGCAGGCCTGCCGCCGCGCGACGTGCAGATCTTCGATCATTCGATGGAGGTGCACCGTTGGCGCACCAGTGCGATGAAGGCGAGAGCCAAGGCGATGATGCGGCGCGGGCTCCTCGCGGCAAGTCCGCGTCTCGCCAGCAAGATCTTCACCTATCACGCGGGGGCGCTGATCGATATGGAGCGCATTCGCCAAAGCCCGCGCGGCGTTTGAGCGTAGCTTTTCCGTTCGCGTCAGCGTGAACGGAAAACGCACTAACGCGCGAAGAAATAGCTCGTCAGGTGGAAGAACACCGGGGCGGCGAAGCTCACCGAATCCATCCGGTCGAGCGCGCCGCCGTGGCCCTCGATCATCGTACCCCAGTCCTTCGCGCCCAGCGACCGCTTGACCGCCGAGAGCACCAGCCCGCCGACGAAGCCCGCCACCACGATCGCCAGCGCCATCAGGGCCGCCTGCCACGGCGCGAACGGCGTGATCCACCATAGCGCCGCACCGATGCCCGCCGCGCTCAGGCCCCCGCCAATCAGCCCTTCCCAGGTCTTGGCCGGGCT
>JAGREJ010000196.1:0-5734 GCA_020446595.1 Novosphingobium sp.
TCCGGCTCGGGTGGCGCGCTGTTTGCACCCGGAACGACTGGCGCGACTTCCTCCGTTCGAACCACTTGCGGCTGATCTTCTGTGACCTGTCCCTGCGCCGTCGCCGGGATGTCCCGGGCGCTCGCCGTCGGCGTCGGCGCGGCGAAATCGGGCACCGGAAAGGCATCGGTAAGGACAATCCCGACCGAAGGCTGAAGCGGCGACATGGCATCGCCGAGCAGCGCCTCGATGTCGAACTGTTCCTCGAACACCGGGCGCGGCACTTGAAGTGGCGCCGCCGTGAACCTGAGAGCATCGGGATCGGCTTGGGTGACCAGCGACACGCTCGCGGATTCGACCATGGGAACGGCCGGTTCGGACTGGCCCGGTTCGACGGGTTGCGGATCGATGGACACGGTCGTCGCCAGCAAGGGTTCGGATTTCGCTGGTGGCAAACTGACAACAGGCACGGCCAGCGACGCCGACGGCACAAAGGGTTGCTGTCCGGCATCGGAGGATGTGACCGGGTCGCTCGGCCCCGCATCGCTGCTTGGCCCGATCGCCACGGCCACAGGACCGGCGGTCGTCCCGGTTGCTGCTAGCTGTGGCTTCGGCAGGTCGAGCACAACCGAAAACCGCGCCAGATCAACAGGCCGGTCAAGCGGCGGTTCCGGCTGCAGGTCCTGGGGCGAATCGCTGCGCGTCAGCAGTGCAGCGCCGATGATCGCTTGGCCCAAGAGCGGCAGGCGGCGTGCCTTGCCTCTCGGCCGCTCGCTCACGGTACTATGAATTCTTGCCTTGCAAGAACCTCACCGGGTCGAAAATCGTCATCGGTATAGGTCACGGTAAGCCGCGCGCCCCTGGCGAAAGCGGACGCCAACGCCTCGGGATCGACAGGCACGGTCATGAACCGCTCGTCGATCTCGGGATAGACCCCCACACCCTTGACAGTCGCGATGGCCTTGCCCGAGCCCGCCGGTGTGACCGTGATGTTGCCGAAAGCCGATCGCGTGCCGCTTCGCGTGATCGTGAAGGTCACGGCACTGCGTCCATCGCCGATCGGCTTTACCGCTAAATCGCGAAGGCCGACCTCAAGCGTCGTGTCGCCGACACGCACGATAACAGGGATGGAGATACCGAAACGCGGCACAATGCGCACACCGATGGCCCCGCTCTTCCTCTGGCCTGATGCCTGCTCGATCGACACACCGCCATCGGCGCCGGGAGGCACCTGCATCACCGAAAAATGCGTGCGATATTCGCCCGCAGGCAGATCGGGCGGAATGCGGGCCATGATCCGGATTGTCTGGGATTCATTGGGTGGCAGCGCGATCCTGCGCGGCGACCATCGCAACATTTCGGTTGCACTGTTGAGGCGTGCCCGCGCGGCGCCTTCCCCTGCATCGGCGAGATCGACAAGTTCACCGGACGTCAGCATGATCCGGTCGCTGAGTTCGATCTCGTAGTTTCCCTCGGCTGCAGCGCGGTTGTAGAGGCCAACGGTGGTAATGCGATCGCGCCCCTGCAGCACGACCCGGCGGGGATAGAGATTGATGTCGCCCATGCCGCCAACGGAGCCTTCGGGAGGCTCTGTTCCGGTTGATCCAGATTGGGCTGCGGCGCTCTGCCCTCCCGCAACGAGCAAAAGCGCCGCCAGTGCCGCGATCACCGGGAAACGGCATCGGGCAAGCAACGCAGAGTGCGTCAGCATCTTGACAAATTCCCTCCAGAACGGCGCATCTGGCGGGCGGTATGTGAACATACGTAGTGCGGATCAATCGCGCGGCGCGACTAAACCACAGGAAAGTGAGGAATTGATTCCTGGCAAAGGTTTCGCGCGCGACCAAAAAAATGCCGGATGCCGCAAGACTGCGACACCCGGCACCGGAGTCGAAACTATCGAAATCAGTTGTAGGCGACTTCGGCCACGTAGGTGCCTTCGTAATCGCCTTCGCTTTCCGTACCCGCAACGATCAGACGACCGCCGACGGTGAACGTAGCGTTGCCGGTGCCATCAAGCGTACCGGTGGCGGCCGACGGGGTCGGACGCACGACCATGGTGTCGGTCAGGTTCGTGACCGAACCGTTGCGCGTCACGATGTTGAAACCGCGATCCGGATCGCCGGTAACGGTGAAGGAGTCGGCAGAGGTGCTCGAACCGGTGACGAAACCGACTTCGCCCGTGTCATTGCCCGAACCGTCGGCCGCCGAAACGACAACCGCGCCGCCACCGCCTGTGGTGAAAATGCCGAAATCGAGAACGGCACCATCGACGTGAGTCAGAGTGATCGGAGCAACGATCTTGGCCTTGGCCTGGCCATTGGCCGATGCGCTGTTGCCCGTGGGAGCAGCGTGCGCGGTTCCAGTGGCGATAACGGCGGCAAGAGCCACCATGGCAATCTTCTTCATAACAAAAACCCCAAAATGCAGTTTCCCAAATCGCCGCCCATCCGGGTGTCTCCTCCCGTCAGCAGCAGCGAGCGACCGATGTTTCCCTGGTCGGCGCGGGATACGCATTATCCCTTATATATTAAGGGAAAGTTGTTAAGGAACGAATGGGCGGGTAGCCGCCGCACACGTCGGCTAACCTGCCGTCAATCATAACTGACGATGACCGGTACCGAGACCCGGTAATGTCCGGGTGGCAGCGCACCGGATATTTCCAGCGTTCCGCCAACTTCGAACCCATCCAGTCCCGTGAGGTTGAAGGTTCCCCTCGCTCCGGCTGCGGGCCGACTGGCGCTTCGTGCGGTCAGCGACGCGACCACTAACCCTGAGCCGCTCGATCCGGCGATCCGCAGGTTTCCGGGCAAGGATATCCTATAGCCACGACCGCGCTCTCCGGAGACTTCAAAGCGAGCCGGATGCGGTTGCGGACACTGCTGGGCGCGGGCGCATGCGGCCCTGGCGCCGCCGTCGTATACGACCAGGCTGTTTCCGGGCTGGACGGTCACTGTCCCGGAGCCGCTGCTTTGCACCATGCCGAAGTCCAGATCGTCGATGCCGGTGAGTGTGATCGGTCGCACGACCTGCGCTCTTGCAATTCCTGTGGCGGTGGCCGCGATCCTCGCGTTTTCGGCGTGGGCGGGAAAGGCCGCGCCAAGCAGTACGATGGTTAGTCCGGCAGTCCGCAATCTTGCACGCAGGCATCTCTGAACGACGGGTTTCATCGTGCCAGACCATCCGGGTGGACGCGCCACCGGTCAAATGACGGAAACAACGGTGACCGAAACCGGGACAGGTGTGCTCAGATCTGCACCGCCATACAGACTGGTCACGTCGAGCCGCCCGCCCACGTTGAACGACACGCCGCACTGACGGACCCGGCAATTGTTGATCGATATCTGGACGGTGTGCCCGGCGGTGATCGTGAGCGCACCCGGCAGGTCGGACGTCAGATTGCTAACGATCCCTGTAACACCGCCCTGCGTGACCGGAGGAACTACACCGAAGGTCACGAGAAAGATCACGTCGATTGACTTGTTGCCTTCGTTGCCCCGGTCGTATCCGACCGAGAAATGCGCTGGCGTCGGATTGTCGCCGCTCGCTGGCATGATACCGCTGTCCGTCACACCGCCAAAAGGTGTGATCGTCCGGTTGCCTGACCCGAAAACGGCCATTACGCCGAAATCGAGATCCCGGTCCGGGATAACATAGGTAGAGGGAACGTCCGCCAAGGCAGGGCTGGCCATCGTAATCGCCGCGATCATCGCCGTGACGGCCTTGCCGGGTCGAACGACCCAATCCGGCAAACGACAAGAATACATTATTTGGGCCTGCGACATCGCGCCTTGCGCTATTGCGTTTGGCCCGCACGAGCAAACTCTGGCGTTCAGTTGTCACCATCTGCGTCACCTCGGTCAGCGCGCCATCCGGTTCCACGCGTCCAGCGCGGCGATCTTGTAGGCCTCCGCCAGCGTCGGATAGTTGAAGGTGTTCTCGATGAAATAGTCGATCGTGCCTTTCAGATTGAGCACTGCCTGACCGATGTGGATCAGCTCGGTCGCACCCTCGCCAATGATGTGAACGCCCAGCAACCGCCGCGTCTTGCGCGAGAAGATCATTTTCATGAGTCCCTGTTCAAGCCCCATGATCTGACCGCGCGAGCTTTCGCGCAGCCGCGCGATCCCACATTCGTAATTGATGCCTTTGTCGCGCACTTCCTCCTCGGTCAGGCCAACAGTCGAAATCTCCGGCACGGCATAGATGCCATAGGGGAAGAACTGCGGCGCAGGCGGCAACGGTAGGCCGAAGGCGTGACAGGCGGCAATCCGACCCTGTTCCATCGATGTCGAGGCAAGGCTCGGGAAACCGATCACATCGCCGGCAGCGTAAATGTGCGAAACCGTGGTCTGGAACGTCTTGGGATCGACCGCGATGCGCCCGCGCGTGTCACACTCCAGCCCACACTTGTCGAGCCCGAGCGTTGCTGTAGCGCCCATACGTCCCGCACAATAAAGCAGCATGTCGGATGCAACCGTGCGTCCGTCTTCAAGCGTGGCGATCACCTTGCCATCGGTCTTGGATACGGCGTCCACCTTTGAACCGAGCTGAAGTCTCACGCCTCTATCGCGCAACTGGTGCACGAATTCATCGATGATCTCGCGATCGACGAAATCGAGCAGCGTCTGACGCGGCTCGATGATCGTCACCGCGACATCCAGTGCGCTGAAGATGGTCGCATATTCGATACCGATCACGCCTGCACCGACCACGGTGAGAGAGCGCGGCATTTTCGGAATGTCGGCGATCTCGTCGCTGTCGAGGATGTCGGCGTCTGAAAAATCGACATCCGGCGGCCGATGCGGCACCGTCCCGACCGCGACCAGGAATCGTTCCGCGGACACGGCCAGCTCGCTTCTGTCCGGTGATGTCACCACGATCTGGTGCGGTTCGTCGAAGCGGGCAAAGCCGGACATCGTCTCGACGCCGTTGCGCAGGAACTGGTGCTCCAGCACATCGACCTCATGATCGAGCGTCATGCCAAGCCGAGTCGACAGATCAACCCAGCCAATGTCCTTCTTCACCCGGTACGAGCGCCCATAGAACCCGCGCTCGCGCCAGCCGGACAGGTTGAGCGCGGTCTCCCGCAGCGTCTTGGACGGGATCGTGCCGGTGTGCACCGACACACCGCCGACGCGCGCACGGCCTTCCACGACCAGCACGGACTTGCCGAGCTTGGCCGCCTGGATAGCGGCGCGGCGGCCAGCAGGACCGCTGCCGATCACGATCAGTTCGTAGTCGTGCGCCATTATTGCCCCCGAAGAGTGGCCGGTTCGAGACCGGGCGTTCCAATTTTCCTCTCCGAAAACGGTTGACAGGATGATTCTTGTAGAGCCGACACGCAAGTGAAATCCGCAAGACTGCGGGTTTTCCCTTTGCAGCGAAATCTGCCAGAGGGCAGTGTGATGACCATTTGCCGCCCGTTTCAGCGTGCCCGCGCCACCCTGCTCGTCCTGACCGTCGTTGCGGCCACGGGCATCTCGGGGATGGCGCTGGCGCGCGACAGCCTCGGAATTTTCGGCGAATGGGGCGCGTTCCGCGATCCGGCGACGCCACGTTGCTATGCGATCGCCAAGGCGCTGCCCAGCACGCTGCGCCGCGATTACCAACCCTATGCCACTGTCGGGACGTGGCCGAAGCGAAAGCTGCGCAACCAGGTCCATTTTCGCATGTCGCGCAAGATGGCGGCCAACCCGCGGTTGTCGCTGAAGATCGGCGGCAAGTCCCACAAGCTGACCGGCGGCGGCGGCGA
>JAGREJ010000196.1:5885-7535 GCA_020446595.1 Novosphingobium sp.
TTGCGCTAGGCCGCTGCTGTCACGCGGGTTCGGGCATTTTCCAGCCGGGAAGCAGGTTAAGCTCCTGGCACAGTTCCTGTCCCTGCACGCATTGCCCCTGGAACTTGTCGGCATCGGGCGATGTGGCCAGCCAGTGGACAACCTCGGCAATGACTTCGGGCGGCTGCCAGGAGCCGTCGTCGGCATTGAAACCGAAGCCCGCCATATCCTGCGCGATGCGCTCGGTGCGGATCGCGCCGGGTTGAAGGTTGAAGGAACGGATACCCTTGTCGCCCAGTTCGACCGCCACGATCCCCGCCATCGAGTGTCCGGCCGCCTTGGACATGCCGTAGCTCAGGCCCCAGCCGCCCTCGCCTGCCGCCCTTGGCGGCGATTCATAGGCGGCGGTCGAGGTAATGTAGATTACCGTGCCGCCGCCCTGCTCGACCATAGCGGGCAGGAGGTATCGGCTCAGCACCAGCGGCGAAAGCGCATTGCCCTGAACGTGCTTTTCCAGCACCTCGACCGGCGTCTCGATGATCTTGTCCATATGTCCGGGGCCGATGAACCGCGCGTTGTGGACCAGGAGATCGACCCCGCCCCACCGCTCCAGCACGGTCGTCGCTGCTGCGCCCAGCGAGGCGCGATCGAGCAGGTCGGCCGGGAGCACCAGCACTTCGGCGCCTGCCGCGCGCATGATGTCGGCCGTGCTGTCGAGGCTACCGGGCAACGGCGAAGTGTCGGACTTCTTGACCGTGCTCGAATGTTCGCGCTGCTCGCCCTCCGCAACGGTGCGCGCGGTGATCGCAACGTCATAGCCGGACTGCGCCAGCTTGACGGCAATGGCCTTGCCGATCCCCCGGCTCGCGCCGGTCACGAATGCTCTCTTGCGTTTGGTCGCTTGCATGGTTCTCTCCCGTACGATCCCAGTAGATCCTTGGAACGAACTATGTCGCTGTCGCGCCGGGCGAGTCAACGCGGTTCCGATGCGAGAGGCGCGATGGCATTTCTGCGGGTTTCGACCTATATGCGGCGCCACGATGACAGCCACCCCTCTCATGCATTCGCCCGGCCATATCGACCCGTTGCCGCTGCCGCGCGAGATAACCCCGCGCGAGGATGGCCGCGTGGACCTCATCGGATTGCCGAAAAAGCGCATAGCCGAGCTGTTCGCCGAGGCGGGGCTCGATGCGAAGGCAGCGAAACTGCGCGCCAAGCAGGTGTTCCACTGGCTCTATCATCGCGGCACGACCGAATTCGAGGCGATGACCGACATTGCCAAGACCATGCGGCCATGGCTCGCCGAACGGTTCGTGATCGGCAGACCCGAAATCGTCGAAGCGCGGCATTCCACGGACGGCACCCGCAAATGGCTGCTGCGCACCGCCGACGGCCATGACTTCGAGATGGTGTTCATTCCCGATGCCGACCGGGGCACGCTGTGCGTCTCCAGCCAGGTCGGTTGCACGCTCAATTGCCGCTTCTGCCACACCGGCACCATGCGTCTGGTGCGCAACCTGACGCCCGGAGAGATCGTCGGTCAGGTGATGCTGGCGCGCGACTCTCTGGGCGAATGGCCCAAGGGGGTGATGGCGGGCCTCGACGAGGAGGAAAGCGAAGGTTCCTACAGCGCCGACGGACGCCTGCTCACCAATATCGTGATGATGGGCA
>JAGREJ010000196.1:7544-10128 GCA_020446595.1 Novosphingobium sp.
CAATTTCGACAATGTCCGCGACGCACTCAGGCTGGTGATGGATGGCGACGGCCTTGCCCTCTCCAAGCGGCGCATCACCCTTTCGACCAGCGGCGTTGTGCCCCTGATGGCGCGCGCGGGCGAGGAAATCGGCGTCAATCTCGCCGTCTCGCTCCATGCCGTGAGCAAGGAAGTGCGCGACGAGATCGTGCCGCTCAACCGCAAGTACGGCATCGAGGAACTGCTCGAAGCCTGCGCCGCCTACCCCGGCGCATCGAATGCACGGCGCATCACATTCGAATATGTCATGCTCAAGGGCATGAACGACAGCGACGAGGACGCGCGCGAACTGGTGCGGCTCATCAAGAAGCACAAGCTGCCCGCCAAGGTGAACCTGATCCCGTTCAATCCCTGGCCCGGCGCGCCTTACGAGTGCTCGGACCCAGAGCGTATTCGCCAGTTTTCCAACATCGTCTTCGAGGCCGGGATCAGCGCACCGGTGCGCACCCCTCGAGGCCGCGACATCGATGCCGCCTGCGGCCAGCTGAAGACAAGCGCCGAAAAGAAGAGCCGCGCCGAACTGGAACGGCTGTGGGAGGAAAAGCAGGCCGCGCTAGGCGATTGAGGCCAGGCGCATGTCGGTATAGCATCTCTTATCCTTGTGGGAGAGGACTGATGACCGAGCTTGCCATTCCCGAAAGCGTGAAACCCTTTGCGGGTCGCATCATCGATGCCGACGCGCACGAAATGCTGCCCTTGCAGGTCTGGTCCGAACATTTCGGACCTGTGACCGACCGGCTTGCGGAATCGTTCTCAAGTCATCCGCCGAACAGCCCCGGCGGCCTCAATTTTCCTGACTTTCCCGGCGACGAGCGCGCCATCGACGCCGAGAGCGTGTGGACCATGAAAGGCTCTTTCGCTCCGGGCGCGGTCGATTTCAACCGGCGGCTGGATGTGATGGATTTCACCGGAGTAGACCGGCAACTGGTCTTCCCCGGCGGCGTCGCGATCATGGGATCGTTCCTCTACAACTTCCCGGTCGAATACGGGTTCCTCCAGGATTTCGAGGGCGACCGTAAGGCCTATGGCCGCGACCTGATCGAGGCGAGCAACCAGTGGGCAGTCCGCACCGCCGCCATATCCAGCCGCTTGCGTCCGATTGCCGCACTGATGGGCGACACGCCGGACGAAATCGTGGCGAATGCCCGCAAGTTGATCGACCAGGGCATCCGCACGGTCTGGCTGATGAGTTCGGTGCCGCCGGGCGGCGTCTCCCCGGCGCATTCCGATCTCGACCCGCTGTGGGCGTTGCTCGCGCAAGCAAATGTCACCGCCACGCTGCACATCGGCAGCGAGGGCGGTTTCCTCAAGACCGACACTTGGGGCGATGCTCCGGCCTTCGACGGCTTCAAGGTCGGTGTGGAATTCGATCTCAGCCCGTGGCGGCTCTCTATCCAGCACCTGCCCTCGCAGAACTTTCTCGCTTCCATGATTACCGGTGGCGTGTTCGAACGGCATCCGAACCTGCGCTTCGGCGTGATCGAGCTTGGCTCCTTCTGGATCGGACCGCTCGCCCAGATGCTCGACCTGTGGCACGACAATGGCGAGACTTTCGGGCCGAATGCCGAAGTGCGCCTGAGGCTGCGTCCGAGCGAATATATTGCCCGCAACGTGCGCGTGACCGCCTTCCCGTTCGAGCCGGTCGACGACTACATCGACAAGTTCGGGCTTGAGGACGTCTACTGTTACGCGAGCGACTATCCGCATCTCGAAGGCGGCAAGCATTCGATGCATCGCTTCGCTGCGCGGCTTGAGCGTCTCGGGCCGCAAGTGATGGAGAAGTTCTTCGTGTCCAACGGCGAGTGGCTGGTGCCCGAATAGCCTGAACGGGCTTGCGCTTGATTGCGATCCCGGTCCAGACTGCCCTCCATGCTGACAGACGCGAAGATTCTCGTAACGGGTGCCGGCGGAACCGTCGCTACCCCCATCATCCGCCACCTTGCTCCGCATAACGAAGTCTGGGGCGCTGCCCGATTCTCCCGCGAAGGCAGCAAGGAGCAGGTCGAAGCGCTGGGCGCAAAGCCGGTTGCGGTCGATCTCGCCAGTGGCGACTTGTCCGCCCTGCCCGACGATTTCACCCATGTGCTGCATCTGGCGCACTTTCGCGGCCAGCCCAACGACGTGCACGAGGCGATCCGCAACAATGGCGAAGGCACCGGGCACCTGCTCTATCACTGCCGCAAGGCCAGGGCGGCGCTGGTGATGTCGTCGGGCGCGGTCTATTCGGCGGTCGAAGACCCGTGGGACTTCCCGACCGAGGACAGCGCCATCGGCAGCGCCTTCACGCCATGGGCGCCGACAAGCGGACCGAGCAAGGTCGCGCAGGAAGCCATCGCCCGGTTCTGCGCCAGTGCCTTCGGCCTGCCAGTGGTCATAGCGCGGCTGAACACCGTATATGACGACGTGCAAGGTGTTATGCCGCCGATCAATATGGACATGGTCATGCGCGACATGGACGTTTCGGTGCGCTGGGATCCGATGCCGCACCATCCGCTCCATTTCAGCGACATGTGCGACCAGCTCGAAGCCATGCTCGATGCCGCGA
>JAGREJ010000197.1 GCA_020446595.1 Novosphingobium sp.
TCACGAGGCCAACGATCCCATCGATGAACTTGTCAACGCCGCCCATGCCTATTGCGTGACGGCAACACCCAGCCTGGTCGGCTTTCTCAACTGGTTCGACGCGGGCGAGGGCGAGCTGAAACGCGAGGCCGACAATGCCGAAGGTCTGGTGCGGGTCATGACCGTGCACGGCTCCAAGGGATTGCAAGCGCCGATTGTCATTCTCGCCGATGCCACCGGCGATCCGGGCGCATCGCGCAATCGCGGCCTTGCGATGCCCGATCCGCGCGACGAGCGGCGGCTTGTCCCCCTGCCATCGCTGCGCGGCGAGGAACGGGTGGGTGCGATTGCCGACCATTACGACAAGGAACGTGCTGCCGAGATGGAGGAGCACTGGCGGCTGCTCTATGTCGCCATGACCCGCGCCGAGGAGGCGCTGTTCATCGGCGGCGCGCTGGGCGCGCGCGACCGGGGCGAACCGTCTGAGGATAGCTGGTATGCGCGGCTGCGCGCGATGTTTCCGACGGACAGTGAGGTGGACGATCCGATCTGGGGCGGCCGGATCGACTGGGGTGATCCGCCGCAGGAAGCGGGCCCGCAAGTCACAAGGCCCGAGCTGCCGCTCGGCGAAGTCCTGCCGCCCTGGCTGACGCGCGCGCCCGCGGACGATCCGCGTCCGCCAAGGCCACTGGCGCCGTCAGCTCTGGGCGAGGAAGATGCGCCCGATCCGCCACTTCCGCCCGGATCGGGGAAGCAGGCCGCGCGGCGCGGCGTGCTGATCCACAAGCTGCTCGAACGCTTGCCCGAGGTCGCGCCCGAAGCGAGGGGCGAAGCGGGAGGGGCATGGCTTGCCCGCAACGCGTCCGATCTGGCGCAGCATGTGCGCGACGAGATGCTGCAAGGCGCGCTGCTGGTGTTGGCGGAACCCGGCTGGGAACACCTGTTCGCTCCCGGCAGTCTGGCCGAGGTGCCGATTGTCGCGACATTGGGCGAGCGGGCGATCGCCGGGACGGTCGATCGCTTGCTGGTGGAGGAGGAGCGGGTGCTGGTGGTTGACTACAAGACCGCCCGTCGCCCGCCCGATGACATCGATGGCGTGCCGCGTCCGATCCTGCGCCAGATGGCGGCCTATGTTGCGGCGCTGGAACAGGTCTGGCCGCAACGGCGGGTCGAGGCGGCGCTTCTGTATACCTCCGCGCCGCGCCTCATTGTCATCCCCGCCAATATCATAGCGGAGCACAAGGCGGGCTTGACCTCGATGCAGTAATCGTTTGCCATCGCAGGCGTTGCCTTTGTCCTCCGGCTTCCTAGATTGAGCCAGTAACCTTCAAGGAGTTCCAACATGCCCACCAAGGCCGTGACCGACGCAAGTTTCGAAGCCGACGTGCTCAATTCCGACAAGCCGGTGCTTGTCGATTTCTGGGCGGACTGGTGCGGTCCCTGCAAGATGATCGGCCCCTCGCTGGAGGAAATCAGCGACGAGCTGGCCGACAAGGTCACCATCGCCAAGATGGACATCGTCGAGAACACCGACGTGGCCGGACAGCTTGGCGTGCAGTCGATTCCGCTGCTGGTGCTGTTCAAGGATGGCAAGCCGGTGGCGAAGAAGCTGGGCGCTGCGCCCAAGAACCAGCTCAAGAACTGGCTTGAGGGCGAGCTTTAGTTTCCATCCAGCCGGGCCATCCGTTCGGCCAGGTCATCCCACAAGGCTGGATTCGAAGCACCCAAAAGACCCTGATAGTCGCCGCCATCGGCGCGATAGGGCGTGCCGTCCGCGCGTGTGACCTTGCCGCCCGCCTCATTGAGGAAGAGAACGCCCGCGGCATGGTCCCAGGCATAGGTGCGCTCGAAAATCGAGACATCGTTTTCGCCAAGCACGAGCCGCGGATACTGTTCGGCGGCGCAGCGCGGGACGTCAACCAGATGGTAATACGGGGCGACCTGCAGTTTCACAGCCTCGCGCTTTTCCGGTGTCATGAAGTAGGTTCCGATCGCGGCAATGGGCGGCTCCTTGCCGCTGGCGCGCGCCGTAATGCGTTCGCCATCGATGAAGGCGCCACGCCCAGCAGACGCATGGCAGAATCGCCCGGTCAGGCTGTCGAGAATCCACCCCGCGACCGTCTCGCCATGTTGCGCCAGAGCGACCAGCACCCCGAAAGGCGGCTTGCCCACGGCGAAATTGTTGGTCCCGTCGAGCGGATCGACAATCCATGTCAGCGGACCCGACAGATGATCGAGCACCGAGGGATCGTCGTGCGCGGCTTCCTCGCCGACGATTGCGGCTTCTGGTAGCAACGCCGCCAGCTTCTCCGACAGGATCGCTTCCGACTCGTGGTCCGCCACGGTCACGACATCGTCGGCGGCCTTGTCGGTTACCTCGTGAGCGGCGAGAGCCTGATAGCGCGGCAGGATCGCGCGCTCGCTCGCTTCGCGCATCGCGGCGTGGACACCGGCGGTCAGCCCTTCGATCATCAGGATCGGTAGTCCGCGTTGATCGAGATGTAGCCGTGGGTGAGGTCACAGGTCCAGACGGTCGCGCGGCCATCGCCCAGTCCGATGTCGACCTCGATTGTCACTTCCTGGCCCTTCAAGTGCTCGGCCACGGGCGCTTCGTCATAGTCGGCAAGCGGCAGGCCATCGCGCGCTGCCCATATCCCGCCGAAGCCGATGGAAAGTTTGTCGCGGTCAGCCGGTTCGCCCGCCTTGCCCACGGCCATGACGACGCGGCCCCAGTTGGCGTCCTCTCCGGCAATCGCGGTCTTCACAAGCGGCGAGTTGGCCACGGCGAGCCCGATCCGGCGGGCACTGTCGTCCGAGACCGCACCCGAGACCCGAATTTCGATGAATTTCTGCGCGCCTTCGCCGTCGCGCACGACCAGATGGGCGATTTGGCGGCACACATCCTCAAGCGCGGCGGCAAAGGCATCGGCGCCGGGGCTCTCGAACGAAGTGAGGGGAACGTTGCCTGCCTTGCCTGTGGCGAAGGCGAGCACGGTATCGCTAGTCGAGGTATCGCTATCGACGGTGATGCAGGAAAACGTTCCGTGATTTGCCGCTGAAAGGCATTGCTGGAGAAACGCGGGTTCAACCGCTGCATCGGTGAAAATGTAGCCGAGCATCGTCGCCATGTCGGGCGCGATCATGCCAGAGCCCTTGATGATCCCGCACAGGGTCACGGTCCGGCCATCCACCACCGCCGAGGCCATGGCGCCTTTGGCGAAAGTGTCGGTCGTGCCGATGGTATTGGCCGCGTCCTTCCAACCGCTCGGCGCGGCGTCGAGCGCCTTTGCGACTCCTTCGCGGGCCTTGTCCTTGGGCAGCGGCACGCCGATCACCCCGGTGGAGGAGACGAAGACCTCGCCCGGATCGCAGTTCAGATGCTGCGCCACCTGCGCCATGATCTGTTCGACCGCCTCGCGGCCCCGGTAACCGGTAAAGGCGTTGGAGTTGCCCGCGTTGACCACCAGTGCGCGTGCACGGCCAAGCCGAACTTGTTCACGGCCCAGTTCCACCTCGCTCGAACAGCACACGTTTTGCGTAAACACCCCAGCGACCGCTGTCCCCGCGGCCAGTTCGGCATAGGTCAGGTCGCAGCGGCCCCAGTCCTTGTACCCCGCGCGCGCGACGCGCAGCGTCACGCCCTCAATGGGGGGCATGTCAGGAAAAGGCACGGCGAGGGGGGAGACAGACATGACGTCGGGTTCGGTCGGCTGCGACAATTTCACGTTTCGGGGTTGGTTCAAAAACCGATGCGCTTCAGCAGCAACTTCTTGCCCGCTTTCTTGATTTCGTCGAGCAATCCG
The DNA here is from genome assembly GCA_020446595.1 of Novosphingobium sp. Classification (GTDB taxonomy): domain Bacteria; phylum Pseudomonadota; class Alphaproteobacteria; order Sphingomonadales; family Sphingomonadaceae; genus Novosphingobium. Next base: position 3,783 of record JAGREJ010000197.1, read on the forward strand.
CTCTTCTTCGCCTTGGTCTCCGGGCAGAACGTGTCGGATTCGGCCTCGGTGTCGGCCCCTGCGCTGGCCACTTGTTCGAGGATCGTATAGCGTTCGGGCACAAGCGCCTTGCGTGCCGCCCCGACCGCCGTATCCAGCGTGGCAGTGTCCGACAGGCTCAGCTTGGCCTCGTCCCCGCAGGTCGTCTCCGCCTTCTTGAGCACGGAATTTCCGTTAAGCACGACCTTGGCGAGATCCTCGACACCGATCGCCAGTGCGGGTGTGGAAATCAGGACTAATGCCACCGCTGTTACTGCCTTGTATCTCATGACGATTCCCTTTCACCAGAACGCAACGTCCTGTGCATAGCACGCTGACCTGACTTTGCAGAAAAAACGTGATCGTGCACGGACTGGACGCAAGAGTCGCAACACACTATCTGGCGAACCATGTCCCGTCGCATGCTCCTGACGCTCATCGCGATCCTGACCGGTCTTTCCTGGCAGGGCAGCGCCGTGCAGGCACGCGCAATGCCCGCCACGACGCAGGTTTCGGCCATCTCGGCACTGGCAACGGTGCAGCAGGCAAGGGTTAGCGCAGTGCTGGCAAGGCCGGCGACGAGAGTTTCGCAAATCCTCCCCATGGCTGCGGTCGATGCGCCTGATGACATGCGCGTCGTCGCTTCCGCGGGTGTGCGCCTGCGGATCGATCGCGCCCGCGAATAGAGGCGGACCGGCGGCGCCATTTCTGGCGCGCAAGCAGACCCGTTCGTTCAATTTCGCAGGAATTCCGCCATGCTCGGCGCTATCACAAAAGCCATCTTCGGCTCGTCCAACGACCGCTACGTCAAGTCGCTCGACAAGACCGTCCAGCAAATCAATGCTCTCGAACCGGATATGGAAGCGCTGAGCGACGATCAGCTCGTTGGCCAGACCGCCAAGCTGCGCGCGCGCCTGGAGGGCGGTGAAGGCCTCGATGATGTGCTGCCGGAAGCCTTCGCCACGGTGCGCGAGGCATCGAAGCGCGTGCTCGGCATGCGCCACTTCGATGTGCAGATGGTGGGCGGCATCGTCCTCCACAGAGGCGAAATAGACGAGATGAAGAACGGCGAGGGAAAGACGATGGTCGACAAGATAGAAAACTATCTCAACGCGCTCGAAGGCAAGGGCGTGAACGTAGTCAACGTAAACGA
>JAGREJ010000198.1:0-6301 GCA_020446595.1 Novosphingobium sp.
TGATGTGCGTAATCGGCCCATCAGCCCCGCCCTCATCCATCATGGCGACACTGCCGCCTGAGCAGAAACCCCTCCCGGCCCCCGTAATCATCAGGCAGCGCGGCTTGTCCGTCTCCCTGCGCAGCCGATGGATCGCATCGAGCAGATCACCCAGCATCTGCTCCGCCAGAGCATTGAGCGTGTCGGGATCGTTGAGCGTCAGCAAGGCAACGTCACCGTCGCGTTCCAGGAGGACCTTTTTCCCGTTGCCGGTCATGCGCGCGCGCTCGACAATCACCGCCTCGCGAAGCCGGCGATGTCGCGCGCAGCATCGCGGCTGACATCCGGGCAAGCGAGGAATATCTCGGTGCCGTGCACCGTGCCGATCGCCTCGACGCACTGGGCAGGGACGCCCGCGCGCACCAGCTTGCGATAAAAGGCGACACCCTCGTCACGCAGCGGATCGCATTCGTTGACCGAAATCTTGACCCTGGGCAGGCCCTTCAGGTCATCCTCGGTGGCAAATCCGGGCCAGGCCAACGGATCGCCCGCCTTATGGGCCTCGATCCCGTAGGCGACCGCGCCATTGTCGAAATGCAGATCGAGCAGGATGCCGCGATTGGCGACCACCGAACCGCCGTCCGCGTCGCTCCACTCGCCCTTGATATAAGGGCACAAGGCATAAAGCCCTGCGATACGGTCGATTTCGCCATCGCGCTTCATCGCCAACCCAGTTGCCAGCGTAAGGTTGCCGCCGCCGCTCTCGCCCGCAACGATCACTCGCGAAGCATCGACACCCAGATTTCCGGCATTGTCGAGCACCCAACGCAAGCCGGAAGTACAATCGTTGAGGCCCGCCGGATAAGGGGCGACCTCAGGCAATGTGTTCGGCACCGCCGAATTGCGAAACTCGATCATCGCCACGACAACGCCCTGACCGGCGATCATCCTGCCCCAGGCCATATAGTTGGGATCGTAGGCGCTCATCATCATCATGCCGCCACCATGGATGTAGTAGACGCACGGCAGCACTTCGCTGCCTTCCGGTCGGATCACATGGACACTGACCTTGTTGCCATCGGGCGCCGAAGTAATCTCATGCCGGGTCATAGCCAGTCCACCAGACGGCGCGACGGCTTCAAAGTCGAGATCGTCGAACATTGCCGCAAGCATGCTGTTGCCTGCCATCGCCTGCATGGCCCCTATCAGCACCTCGCGATCTTCCACTTTGGCGCCCGCGCCTTCCGGCATGTCCTTGAACAGGTTCTTGATGCGCGGATCGATGCGCGGGTCTTCGACGATCTTGTTGGCCATGGTTTGAATCTCTCCCGGTTTCCTGCAAATCGATAGGCGAAGGCGACTGGGCCTGCCAGACCCTTTGACAGCTGAAATGGCTGGTCTAAGGAAAGAGCAATGCACCCCATGGCGAACAATGGTTCGCCATGATGAAAAATAAGGGAAAGGATGATCGCCGATGGCGGACCACGGAATGACGCCAATGCCGCCAAGCCTGCGCGAATACAGCCGCAAGGCGTCCATCGTCGGCGTCGGCGAGACCGACTACGCCAGGGACTATGCCGCCGAGCGCAAACGGCCCGAAGGCTGGGAACCGCCGATCATAGACGATCTGTGCAAGCTCGCCTTCGATCGCGCTGTCGCCGACGCCGGGATCGATCCGGGCGAGATCGACGCACTGGCCCTGCACTACACTTTCGGCGGTCCCGAGCCGGACGAGATGGTGCGCCATCTCGGCATTGCGCCCGAAAAGGCCTGGGTGAACGGCCACATCTTCGCTGGCCCCCTGCCCAACATCGTCGGGCGGATCATCTCGGGCGAGGTGAAGACCGTGGCCATGCTGTTCGGCATCGGCAATCGCTCGTCGGGCCGTCAGTTCGGTGGCAATACCTACAGCGCGGGCATGGCCGGGCCTGCCTCATATTACTATTTTCACCCGTGGGGCTGGTCGTCGCAGGCCGCGCACTGGGCGATGATGGCGCAACGCTATTTCGCAAAGTTCGGCAAGCGCGAGGAAGACCTCGGCCACGTGCCGATGATCGTGCGCCAGCACGCCTCGACCAACGACAATGCGATCATGCAGAAGCCCTTCACCATCGATGAATACATGGCCTCGCGCTACATCGTGCGGCCCCTGCACCTCTACGATATCTGCCTTGTCAACGATGGCGCGGTCTGCCTGATCGTGACTTCCGCAGAGCGCGCGCGCGACATGCCGAAAGCGCCGGTCGATATTGCGGGGTGGAGCGAAAGCTACATCGAGCAGGACAAGTTCAGGGTCATGGTCGAGGAGCGGCTGCGCCCACAGATCCAGGCGGCGGGCAACGAGGCCCTGGCCATGGCTGGGCTGTCTGTCGGCGACATCGGCCATTTCGAAGGCTATGACGTCGCCTCGATCCACCTCGTCAACCAGATCGAGGGATTTGGTTTCACGCCTGACGGAACCGGCATCGATTTCGCCATTGACGGTCAGATCACGCTTGGCGGACGCATCCCGACCAATATCGCGGGCGGCAACATGTCGGCGAACTACATGCAAGGCTGGGGTCAGGTGCCCGAGATCGTGCGGCAATTGCGCGGCGAAGGCGGCGCGCGGCAGATCGCCGGGCTCAATGCGTCGCTGTCGGCGATGACGCAGACCGACTGCGTCCACCCTGTCATCTACACGAAAGGAGAGTGACCATGGCCGAGAAACGACCGCCACGCGCCATGGTCGGGGCTGGCAACGAAGAGTTCTGGCAGGGCTGCGACAATGGCGAATTGCTCATCCAGAAATGCGGCAAGTGCGGGCACCGCCCCTGGCCGGTTGTGCAGCAATGCGAGCAGTGCGGCTCGGATGCGCTGACCTTCGAAGCGGTTTCCGGCAACGGCAAGCTCGCCTCATGGTGCACGTTCGAGCGGCCCTATTATGGCGACCTGATGCCGGTGCCCTATGACACGATCCTCGTCGAACTCGACGAGGGACCATGGTTCATTTCCAATCCGAAGGGTTTTGCCAATACCGAGGCCGAACTGGGCATGCCGGTAAAAGTGGCCTTCCTCGATTGCGAGGACAGCCACGGTGCATTCAAGCTGCCGGTTTTCGAGCGCGCCTAGCAGGACTGCCTGGATAACAAACGGAAAATTGCCAACCTCCCGTTGTCGGCGGCAGGCAGCTCGGTGTAAGCCTTTCATTTCGGCGCAAGCGATGGGGGAAGCAGAGCATGGCCGCACCTGCAAAGGGAACATTCGAAGCCGCCTTCGAGCGCTGGACCGACCCTATTGTCAACGTGTCGGACTTTATCTGGGGCGGCTCCTGGCACGGCAAGGAACTGCTACCCTTCCCACCGATGGTGATCGTGCTGTTCGGGATCGGCATCTACATGATGATCGGCCTGCGCTTCTATCCGTTGCGCAATCTCGTCTCGGCGTTCAGAGCGCTCTTCAAGGGCGGCAACGACAAGTCTGAAGGCGAGATATCCCCGTTCGCGGCGCTATCGACGGCATTGTCGGGGCAGGTCGGCACCGGCAACCTGGCCGGGGTCGCCACGGCCATCGCACTGGGCGGACCGGGCGCCATTTTCTGGATGTGGATCACCGCGCTCATCGGGATGGCACTGGCCTTTTCCGAAGGTGCACTCGCGATCAAGTTCCGGGAAAAAACCCCCGATGGCACAATTCGCGGCGGGCCGATGACCTACATCACCATGGGCCTTGGCAAGCACTGGACGTGGCTGGCCGTGCTGTTTTGCCTCGGCACACTGTTTTCATCGCTGGTTACCGGAAACGGCATTCAGGCGAACAGCTTCGCCGACTCGGTCAACGAACTGACGGGGCTGGACGAATGGATCGGCGGGCTGATCGCAGCCGTCGCCGTGTTCATCGTCATCATCGGCGGCATCAAGTCCATCGGCGCGGTGGCGGAGAAGGTCGTGCCGTTCATGGCCGGGGCCTACATCCTGATGGCGCTGACCGCCGTCCTGCTGAACATCGGCTACATTCCCGAGACCTTCAGCCGCATTTTTGCCGGAGCATTCAATGCGCAATCGGCGTCCGGCGGCTTCACCGGCGCGATGATCATCATCGCAATCCGCGCCGGTGTGGCGCGCGGCCTGTTTTCGAACGAAGCCGGGCAAGGCTCCACCCCCATTGCCCATGCTGTCGCAAGGACCAGCGATCCCGCCGTACAGGGCCGCTTCGCCATGCTCGGCACCTTCATCGACACCATCGTCATCTGCACGATGACCGCGCTGGTGATCCTCACGGTCAGGGGCGACTTCACTCATATCGATGCAGCCGGTGCGACAATCGCCGTGGATCATGCCTGGCAGTCTGACCTCATCGGATTCAAGATGACCTCGGGCGCTTTTGCAGCGGCATTCCCGTTCGAGGTGTTCGGCATAGCATTCGGAACGCTGGTCGCCTCGCTGGCACTGCTCCTGTTCGTGTTCACGACTCTGCTGACGTGGAGCTATTACGGCCAGCGGGCGATCACCTATCTCTACGATCTTGTGCCAGGATCGACCCCGCGCGGTGAGAAGGCGTTACACCTGATCTGGCGGATCGTGTGGTGCCTCGTGATCTTCATCGGATCCTTTGCGCCTCTGGGTTTCGTCTGGAGGCTCGGCGATATCTCAAACGCGGCCATGGCGCTGCCAAACCTGATCGCGGTTGCAGCCCTTTCGGGCGTGGTATTCGCCATCGCCAAGGGTGCCAGGCCCGAAAAGGCGACGGGCGGTGGATAGCCGCCCGCCCATTTCCTAAGTCGGGAGGTTATAAACCCGCTCCGCATTGCCCGAGAGCACCATGACCTTTTCCTCCTCGGTGAGGTCCGCCATTGCCGTTTCGACATCGTCGATCGGATAGAGGCAGGTCGGGTGCGGGAAATCCGTCTCGAACATCACCGTGTGCACGCCCAGTTCCTTGATCGTCCAGGACAGGTTCTTGCGCTCGAACCAGAAGCACGAGAGGAAATTGCTGGAGAAATACTCCGAAGGCAGCTTCCTCAGCTTGCGCGATGACGGATGCGCCTCGAAATACTGCGCATCGAGCGCCTCAAGCGTAAAGGGTATCCAGCCGAGGCCGCTCTCCACCGAAACGAGCTGCAATTTCTCGTAGCGGTCGAGCAGGCCGGACATGATGAGATTTATCATCACCCGACCGTTGTTCACGAAGATCATCGTGCTGCCGATACGCAGCGCGATGTCGCGGTCCACGTCGGGCCAAGCCTGATCGCCAAACCAGTCCATCACCTGTTCGCTGGCTCCGATGTGGAAATTGACAGGAAGGTCCAGTGCCTCGCAGGCTTCCCACATTCCGTTCCACCGTTCGCTGCCCAGCGTCGGCAGCGGTTCGCCGTCGAGGCCGACGTGGTTGTGCGGATCCGAATTGATGTTGATCCCGCGCAGGCCCATCTTGTGGCAGCGTTCGATCTCGGCGACCGATTGCGCCGTATCCCACCACGGCAGCAGCATCATCGGGAAGATGCGCTCACCGCTATCCACCTGCATTTCGGCCATGGCGTCATTGTAAATCTGGATGCAGGCAAGGCGCAGATCGGGATCGACCTTTGCAGCGTTCTGCCCGCCGAAACCCAGGATGTTGGGATAGACGATCTGCGAGGCGATGCCGCAGGCGTCCATCATCGCGACCCGGTCTTTCGTGCTCCAGGAAGCGGCATGCACCTCCTCGATCTGGATGCCGAAGAAGTCGGTGCCCAGCAGCTTCTCCCCGCGCTTGTTGATTGTGCTGGAAGGGCTTGCGTTCATGCCGATCACGACATCGCCATCGATGACCCACGAGCGCATGCCATCGATCATCTTCACCTGCGGCACGCGATCCTTCAGCGAAGCGGGCGCGCGGCTGGTCCACAGGTCATGCGGTTCGGACAGGTGCGTATCGACATCGACGACCTTGCGCCCGCCGAATGGATTGGTGGTGTCCTTGAAAATGAGCGATTTATCGATGGCAGTCACACTGCTCTCCCGTGGGAAGTTGTTACCAGAAATCAGACAGGCAGGTTGTAGACCCGCTCGGCATTGCCCGAAAGCACCTTGACCTTCTCATCCTCGGTAAGGCCACCCATCGCCGCGTCAACATCGTCGATCGGGTAGAGGCAGATGGGATGCGGGAAGTCGGTTTCGAACATCACCGTCTCCGCACCAAGCTTCTTGATGGTGTGCGAAAGGTCGCGCCGCTCGAACCAGAAGCACGACAGGAAATTGGTCGCGTAATATTCCGACGGCATCCGGCGCAGCTTGCCTGCCGTCGTGCCGACCTCCAGATATTCCATGTCCAGCGCCTCGAGCGTGAAGGGAATCCAGCCCAG
>JAGREJ010000198.1:6437-7272 GCA_020446595.1 Novosphingobium sp.
GGCCACGCCTGATTGCCGAACCAGTCCATCATCTGGTCGCTCGCGCCGATGTGGAAATTGACCGGCATGTTCAGCGCACTGGCGGCATCCCACATCGGATCCCACATCGTGCTGGCAAGGCTCGGCAGCATCTCGCCGTCGAGCCCGCGATGCGTCTGCGGGTCTGAATTGATGTTGAGGCCGCGCAGCCCCATCGCGTGGCAGCGTTCAATCTCGGCGGCGCTCTCCTTTGCGTCCCACCAGGGCAGCATCGCCATCGGGAAGATGCGCTGGCCGCTTTCCTCCTGCATCTCCGCCATGGCATCGTTGAAGATGCGCACGCAGGCGGCGCGCAATTCGTGATCGACCTTCGCGGTCTGCTGCCCGCCGAAACCCAGGATGTTGGGATAGACGATCTGCGCAGAGATACCGCAAGCATCCATCAGTTCGACCCGCTCCTTCGTCGAATAGGACGCGGGGTGGCACTCCTCGATCTGCTTGGACATGAATTCGAGGCCCGGCCATTTAGTGCCGTCGGTCTTGACGGTGCTCGAAGGATTGGCGCCCTCGCCGATGATGACATCGCCATCGATCACCCAGGAACGCTTGCCGTCAATCGTCTTCACCTGCGGCACGCGGTCCTTAAGCGAGGCCGGGGCACGGCTGGTCCACAGGTCGTGCGGCTCGGTTAGATGCGTATCGACATCGATAACCTTGCGCCCGCCGAAGGGGTTTTCGGTGTCCTTGAACACCAGCGATTTATCGAGTGCGGTCATCGTTTCTCTCCGTTCGAATTCGTTTTCAGGCCGGAACCCTTGCGCTTGCCCGACGTGGCGAGCGGAATGCCTCGAGCGTC
>JAGREJ010000198.1:7421-8329 GCA_020446595.1 Novosphingobium sp.
CTGTCGAAGATGTCGCCGCCCCAGACCGATACGGTCCACGGCAGATCGACATCGCCAAGGATGTCCAGATAGGCCTTCAGCGAGGCCTCGGTCGGCCTGAGACCGAACGGCATGGAGCGTTCGCCGCCAAGCCCGTAGTCGCCGCAAAAGTAGAAATTGCACACCGTGCCTTCGGGCAGCGCACCAGCCGCGTGGAAGGCGAGCACGATGCGCATGTAGTGCGGCTCGTAGATCGCCATTTGCGGACCGATCCCGCGTTCCTTGAAGGTCGCGAAATCGGACCGGATCGATTCAAGCGAATTGGCATAATAGCGACCGACGGGCAGCCCCTCGTCGTCGAGCATGGCAAAGGGCACGCCGCCCGGATCGATGCAGCCGAACTCCAGGCCAACCGCGTCATCGATGGCAAGGATGTGCCGTATTTCACCGCCCCAGCCGCGCGTAAGTGTGGGATACCACAGCGACCCCGGTCGCGCCTCCAGCACCGGACGCCAGGACTTGAGATAGTCCTCCGCCGATTCCTCGGCCACCAGCGCCATGTCCGTCGCGTGGACGTGGATGATAGAGGCGCCCGCATCGTAGCTCGACAGCGCTGCCGCGGTGATCTCCTCGTGGGTGCGCGGGCTGTGCCGGTTCTGCTCCTTGGGCCGCTCCCCGTTGATCGAGGCGGTGATGACCAGTGGCTCGGTGCGCGCCATCCTCTTGCTCTCCCGTTTTCTCTATGCCCGCAGCTTACCCTATCGCGGCCTGCGCGCCACCCCTCAATCTCTGCGCGGACAGCCAAGCACTTCCAGCGCCTCGTCGCGGTCGGCGACCGGACGACCAGCGGCAGCAGCCATGGCGACTGCCCGTTCGACAAGCTCGGCATTGGTGGGCGTGCGCTCTGCATGAAAATAGGGTTCGAGGCC
>JAGREJ010000199.1:0-3748 GCA_020446595.1 Novosphingobium sp.
CAGAATGTCCTGACAATCGTCGCGTCCGGTCGAACGCGAAGTGCGATTGAGCACCTGCCAGCGACCCTCGCGCTTCACCAGTTCCCAGCGGCCATAGGACTGACGCCAGATCTTCACCGTCTCGCCTTCCTTGAGGTAAACCGTGGCATAGCCCGTCGCCACGGCGGTGTCGTCGTTCCCGTCCTTTGGCCACTTGATGTGGAACGGCCCCATGATGTGCGCGCAGTTGGGCATGATTTCCTGATGCAGCGGCGAGGAAACGATGCCGCGCGCCTGATCTCGCCCCTCCATGAAGGCCACACCGTCGATGTCGATGTGGCAATCCTCGGCGAAGATCTGCGCGGTTGCCTCCACGCTGCCGCCGTCGGTGGCGAGGCCGTAACTGGACAGCAGGTTCCTGATTTCCGCCTCGTCTTCGAGGCGCTGGATGCGCCTGAGAGCGTCGGCAAGGAGAGCTTCTGTTTCGGCCATTGGTCTTCCTCCCCGTCAGACCGTGACCGGCTCGAACGAGATCGTCTCGATGGTATCGGTGACGCCCGCCGAACTGATGCCCAGCGTCTTGCGGTTGTAGCGATCGGCGTCGGCGATCATCCGCACCAGCGGTCGGCCGATGTCCTCGAGCGGATGGCCCATGCGCTGGTTGGGCTTGTTGGCGACGGCGGCGGCGTATTTTTCCGGCTCGCGCGCTTTCCAGTTCATGGTCATTGTCGATTCCGCCTCGGGGTTGAGCATGAATACGCGGATGCCGTCCTCTGCCCATTCGTCGGCGGCAGTGCGGGTCAGGGCCTCGATCCCGGCCTTCGCGGAATTGTAGGGGCCGTAGCGCGCGCCCGAGGCAAGATAGCGCGACGAGGAGCCGGTGTTGATGATGACGCCCTTGGTCGCCTTGAGGTGCGGATGGGCGGCCTGCATGAAACGGTAGGTCGCGATCGGGCCGGACATCTGCACGTCCAGCATCGTCTCGTCGCTGCAATCGGCGAGGTAGAGATATTCGATGGTCTGCGCATTGTTGTAGAGCACGTCGAGGCGGCCATAGGTGTCCACGGCGGCCTGGATGCAGGCCTCTATCTGGGACTTGTCGCGCACATCGCAGGCGACTGCCCTGGCCTTGCCACCCGCAGCCTCGATTTCGGCGACCAGTTCGGCGAGCTTGTCGGTGCTGCGCGCCGCGACGATTACCGATGCGCCCGCTTCGGCGAAGGCAAGTGAAGCGCCCCTGCCGATGCCGCGGCTTGCCCCGGTGACAATCGCGACCTTGCCCGCGAGTTCGTTGGCCATGTCTGTTTCCTCTCCGCCCGTGCGGTGAGGAACCCTACTAGAGTTAGCTCAATAAGGAAGGACTTTGTCCTTCTCGCGGGCCGTTCGCCTGCACCATCACCCCGGCGAAGGTGGGGGGGCAGACGCAAGGCGCGAAACTGGATCCCGGCCTGTGCCGGAATGACGATGTCTCTGGTTCAGGGATTGCGGCGTTCGCGCAAGGAGGCGACGCGCGCCTCGAAGCCGTCCATCCCCGATTCGGGATGCAGCATCCAGAACTGGTCCTTCTTGACGCATTCGAGGCAGTAGGCGGCAACATCGTCGGGCTCGGTCATCTCGATACCGCCCATCCGCTCGGCCAGATCGCTCATTGCGACGCCCTTGGGCAGCGGGTTCGAGGCGTCACGATATTCGTCCGGCCGGGGCGAATCGAGCAGGCCTGTGTTCACCAGACGCGGGCCGGGGAAGAGAATGCCGACCTTGATGTGCGGCGCCTTTTCCTTGAGCTGGCCATAAAGCACCTCGGTGAGGCTCGTCAGTGCGGCCTTCGACGAGGCGTAGATCGGTGTGTTCGGCAGCGAATGCAGCGCGCCGTTGCCCGACGTGGTATTGACCACGAAGCCCTCGCCCTGCTGCTCCATCATGCGCGGAACGAAGGCCTTGATGCCGTGGACTGGCCCCATGACGTGGACGCCGAAGCCCCACTGCCAGTCCTTCATCGGCAAGTCCCAGAACGGGCTGCGCATGTCGGCAAGGCCGACACCGGCGTTGTTGAACAGCATATCGACGCGGCCATATTTGGCGAAGACCGCATCGGCGAGCGCCTGCACCGATTCCTCCTTGGTGACGTCGCTGGCGATGCCCTCGATAGTGCCGCTCGGCCCTTCGGCGTTCAGCTCGGCGGCGACCGTTGCCAGTTTGTCGGCATTGATGTCGGTGATGACGACTTTAGCGCCTTCTGCCGCCAGTTGCTGCGCCAGACAGCGCCCGACGCCGCTGGCACCGCCGGTGACGACCGCGACCTTGCCGTTGAAATCTTTCATTTTGTTGTCCCTCTCCACAGTTTGATTAGTGCTCGGATTCTTGCGCAAACAGTCGCATTTAGTATGAAAATGTTATGTCTACCAAACGAGTCGCATCGGGGATCATTGCTACTGTTTCTGTAGTCGTGCCAACGGTGATTGGTATGACCTGGACTAATCTTGATCCTACAATAGGCATTCCAATTCTGTCTGCCTGCGGCTGTTTGTTCATTGTTGCCGTGGCACTGTGGCTCTGGCCTACTCCGAAGTTTGACCCTGCTGTTGAAGCTCAACGAGCGTATGAAATTGAGCAGGCAAAGCAACGCGCAATCTCCGAAGCCGACGAAATTCGTAAGAACAAAGAGATCTTTGGGTTTCTTACGGGTAGCGCAGCGGGAATAGTTGAAAGGATACAGAGGGATCGAGAGGCAGAAGATGAAGCCGCGCGCCGAAAGCTTATCGCCGCCGCAACACGACCACCCAAACCGGATTGGGTGCCACTGCACGAAGCTCTGAAATATCTCGTATATGAAAGTGTTTGGTGTTGGCATCAGTCACTACCTGCCGATGAAGCTTCCTTCGACATTGTCGTTGGGACGGAATTCCTGGAAGCCCTAGCGAGAGGTGAAATCAGAGGTCGCGGTCGTTTGGGCTGGGACAATGCCGTCACAGCCAAACGGACAACTGAGGCTATCCCGGCACAATATTGGGTTACAGCATTCATCAAACCTCATAATGAGATTGTCTTGGCAGATCGCGAACTCTGCGCATCGGGAGTACCAAACCAAGACTGTTATCGGGCTATCGTTATCGACATGAACGAAGTCCGAGAAAATTGGCCTTCTTCAGACCACGAAGGCCTGTCACCGCTTGCTCAATTTTGTGAGCCTCTCCGTGCAGAAATCGAACTGGAGGAGCGCAGGCAACAGAAGCCTCCTTGCGCCGCTTGATCGTTATCGGTTTGGCGCACAGCCTCACGCTGCCTGCTTGAACTGGGTCCGAAGCGGCCCGATCTGCGAGGCGATCTTGTTGAGCGGCTCGATGTCGAGGTCGAAGCATTCGACCGCATTGAGGCCGAGCACCTTTTCCAGATCCTTCTCGCTCAGCCCGTCGAGCGCGCCGTGCATTTGCTCGTACGTGTTCGGCCAGGTGCCTTCGGGGTGCGGATAGTCCGTGCCCCACATCACCCGGTCCATACCGATCCGGTGATAGTCCTCGTAGTTCTGGTCATCCATCTGCGCCGAACTGCCGATCCAGACGTTGCGACGGATATATTCGGTCGGGGTGAGTTTCAGCCGGGCGGTGTGGTCGCCCATCTTGGCGCTGCCCTTCTTCACCTTGGCGCGGAAGTCCATCAGCTGCATCAGCGAGGGCCACCAGAAGTCGCCGCCCACTTCGGTGAAGGCGACCTTGAGCTTCGGGAAGCGGTCGAACACGCCGCCGAAGATCATCGCGATCAGCGGGCGGCT
>JAGREJ010000199.1:3821-9185 GCA_020446595.1 Novosphingobium sp.
TGCGAGGCGCCGGAGTGGAAATTGATGACCATGCCGGTCTCTTCGAACGCGGCCCACATCGGATCGTATTTCGGGTGGTTGTAGTTGTCGTAGCCTTCGACAATGTGGCTCATCTGCATGCCCTTGAGCCCGTTTTCCTTGGCCCAGAGGACTTCCTTGACGCTGGTATCGACGTCCCACAGCGCCGGACACAGGCCCATGCCGAGGCGGCGCACTGGCTCGTCCTGGCAGAATTCTGAAAGCCAGCGGTTGAAGGCGCGCGCGCCCGCCCACTGCAGCTCCGGGTTGGCGTCGAACGGCCTCATGCCGAGGTCCGCGCCGAACGGCGGCGAATTGTTCTCGGTGATGCCATCGGTGAACAGCACTTCGGCGGTCACACCGTCGGCGTCCATCACCTTGTTGCGCATGGCCGAATCCCATGCGCCATCGAGCCCGTCAGCATTCTCTTCCCGCCACTTGGTGTTGAATTCGCTGATGAGGAAGGCGTTTTCGGCGGCGGCGCGCTCTGCAATCGCGGCGGCAAGCTGCCGGTCGAATTCATCGCGATACTGCGGATCGACATAGTCGCGGTAACGGTCGGGCGGCAGCCCGGCATGGCCGTCAGACGAAATGACGAGATAGCGGTCCATTGGTTGTCTCTCTCCGGAATTGCGTGCTTGCTGTTATTCGGCGGCCATCTGCTGCGGCACGTCGTCGCCAGCATAGAACTGGCTGAACCACTGCCGATAGCGCAGGATATCGCCGTCGCCATCGACGATCAGCGGGTTGGTGCGGTGCACCTTGTTGTTGAAGATTGGCAGGTCGGCCAGCAGGCCGGTTTCTCCGGCGATGCGCTGGCAATAGTCGAAGTATTCCTTTTCCATCGCCGATCCGGGCTCCTGCTTCGGGTAGGCATAGGCGAAGCGGATCTCGGTGAGGTTGCGCTTGATCGGCGTGAGCAGCACCATCAGCCAGACCTTAAGCTTGGCCTCGAGCGTGGTGATCTTCTGGCCTGCGCCATTGGCAATGGTGGCGACGTGCGATTCGAACACTTCCATCTCGCCGTTCTCGTTCTCGACCTCGAAACGGCCATCGGAACGCGAGCGGCGGATGTGGCCTTCGTAGATCGCCTTGCCTTCCGGAACGCCGGGCGCGCCGTGAACGAACTGGAAATGCGCGATGTCGACCGCATTCTCCGCCTCTTCCTGCGGGCTGGTATAGGCGATCCATTCGAACCGTTGTTCATTGTTCCACTTCGGATCGGTAAACTCTGGGTAGTCGACCACGTCGAAGATCGGCTCGATGTTTTCAGGGTGATACCAGGCCCAGATGACGTTGGCGCGTTCCTTGACCGGATAGGAATGAAGCAGCGGCTCGCGCTTGGCGATCGGCGGGAACTTCTTGGCATAGGGGATCGCCGAGCAGAATCCGTCGGGCCGGAATTCCCAGCCGTGGAACGGGCAGGCGACCGACTTTCCGTTGACCTTGCCGCCATAGCCGATGTGTGCGCCCAGGTGAGGGCAATGCGCGTCGAGCATGCCGATCTCGCCATCCTCGTTGCGGAACAGCACTTGTTCGCGCTCGAAATAGCGCAAGGGCTTGACGTCGCCGGGCTTGAGCTCGTCGGCATAGGCGACGAAGTACCAGCCGTAGGGCACGCCCCAGGGGAAATCCATCGACCGGTCGATGGGACTGTCGGGCAGGTGATTGATCATTGCTCGCCTCTCTCAATGGTCCGCGCGGGCAGACTCGTTTGCCGCGTGAGAATACCACAGCACTATTTGGAAATAAATGGACTGGTTGTCATCATTTTTTTGACCCCTTCCGATCGTTGATGAATCGCGCGCCACGGCTTGCCCATCGCCGGTCATTCGCGCACATCGCCTGCCATGGCGATTCTCAGCGACAAATGGATTCGCAAGGCGGCGCAGGAAAGCGGCATGATCGAGCCGTTCGTCGAGGCGCAGCGGCGCGAGGGCAACATTTCCTACGGGCTTTCGTCCTATGGCTACGACGCGCGCGTGGCCGACGAATTCAAGATATTCACCAATGTCGACAGCGCCGTGGTCGATCCCAAGGACTTCGCGGCCAACAGCTTCGTCGACCGCAAGACCGACGTCTGCGTGATTCCGCCCAATTCCTTCGCACTGGCGCGCACGGTCGAATATTTCCGGATTCCGCGCGATGTGCTGGTGATCTGCCTCGGCAAGTCGACCTATGCGCGCTGCGGCATCATCGTCAACGTCACCCCGCTGGAACCGGGCTGGGAAGGGCATGTGACGCTGGAATTTTCCAACACCACGCCGCTGCCGGCCAAGGTCTATGCCAACGAGGGCGCGTGCCAGTTCCTGTTCCTGCAGGGCAACGAACCGTGCGAGACGAGCTATGCCGACCGCGCGGGCAAATACATGGGCCAGAAGGGCGTGACACTCCCCAAATTGTGAGCGCGCCAGCCGAGAGAGGAGAATGAGGATGACCCTGGAAGAACTGCTCGCCCGCGAGGCGATCCGCGATACGCTCGCCAAGTACAACACCTCGGGCGACCGCGCGCGGGCGGAAGACTACGCGGCCTGTTTCACCACCGACGGTATCATCGAATCAGCCGATCGCAGCGGCGGCAAGGGCCTGTATTACGAAGGCCGCGATGCGATCCTTGCCTGGCAGACGGCGTGGAAGAATACGCCCAAAGGCGCCAGCGATACGCCCAACGTCCAGCGCCGGGCCGAGTTCGTCCGCCACAACCTCACCACCTGCAAGATCGACATGACCGGGCCGGATACCGCCACGGCGCGGACATACTGGATCGTCATGTCCGACAACGGTCCCGATCATTGCGGCGTCTATCTCGACGAGTTCCGCAAGGTGGGCGAAGAATGGCTGATCGCACATCGTCGGGTGCGCACCGACTGGCATGCGCCGGACAGCCTGTTCGCCCCCTCGCCGTCGGACGCGGAAGCCTGACCGGAGGTTAGCTTCTCCTCGCGCAGCGCCTTGCGCCGCGGCCTGCGCCGTGCCACCTAGCGCGCGTGACAGGACAGGGCGCACAGATCGCGGGTGCGAGCGCGGCCCGGGAAGCCGCCAGCGACTGGCATGCGCTGCGCGATTCCGGCGATATCCAGTTTTCCCCGCTGCCACCGATGCAGCCGCCACAGACGCCGAACTGGCTCAAGGTCCTCGGCGAATGGCTGCAGCGGCTGCTTGAGCCGGTGGGCGAAGCGTTCGGCGTGTCATGGCCGGTGGTGGAAAAAGTCCTGATCGCGCTGGCGATCCTGCTCTTTCTTTTCGTGCTCTGGCGGCTGGCGCGGCCGCTGCTGGAGCAATGGCGCGCCCGGAAGCCGGACGAGCCTACGGACTGGACGCCGGACCGCGATGCCGCCGTCGCGCTGCTGGAAGACGCGGACCGGCTTGCGGCGCAGGGCCGCTATGGCGAGGCCGCACATCTCCTCCTGCAGCGCAGCGTCGGCCATATCGCGGCGGCCCGCCCCGACTGGCTGCTGCCAGCGAGCACGGCGCGAGAGATTTCTGAATTTCCGATGCTTTCGGACGCGGCCCGTCACGCGTTCAGGGTCATTGCCGTGCGCGTGGAACGCAGCCTGTTCGCCTTGCGCGATCTTGATGCGCAGGACTGGCAGGCGGCGAGAGCGGCCTATTCCGATTTCGCGCTCCAGGATTTCGAAGGATCGGGGCAGGCCGCATGAGCGGAGCGGCACCGAGCGAGGCCGGGACGTCGCCCTTCTCGCCGCGCGCGGTGCTTGTCCTCGTGCTGTTCGGGGCGGTGGTTTTCGTGGCCCTGCTGTGGATGATCGGCACAGGTGCCGGCATGGGTTCGACCAATGATGGCGGCAACCATGCGGGGAGCAAGGGGCTGAACGGATTTGCCGCATTTGCCGGCTATCTCGAAAAGCGGGGCTACGCGGTGCGCAATTCGCGCAGCGAGGCGGTTCTCGAAGATCCGGGCCTGCTGGTGTTGACGCCGCCGCATATGGCGGAGGGCAAGGAGCTCGACCGGATCGTCGGTCACCGCCACCTGATCGGACCGACGCTCGTCATTCTGCCGAAATGGGTCGCTGTAGGCGTGCAACCCGGAACGCCGGGGGCGAAAAAAGGCTGGGTGCGACTGGCAGGCGCGCGGCCTCCGGTGTGGAAGGGCTTTCGCGATGATGTCGCAGTGGGCATCGAACCTGTGGGCAAGGGCGAAAGGGCTGCACGATGGACCGGCGGCGGGCTCGAAGGCATGCTGCCCGATGCGCATGAGGTGCAGGCCGGATCGGGGGCGAACCTGGTCCCGCTGGTCACCGACGAACGGGATGGGCGGATCCTTGCCGCATATATCGACGATGGCGGTTCCTATCCGCTGCTCGAGAAGATGGCGGTGCACGAGCCTCGAAACGCGCGCAGGAAGCGCCGGTCCTATCCGCTGGTGATGGTGTTCGAACCCGACCTGCTCGACAACTACGGCATGGCGCGGGCAGAGAATGCGCAGCTTGGCGAAAGGCTGGTGCGGGCGGCTGGATACGGTGCGGAAGGGGGCATCAATTTCGACCTGACCCTCAACGGCCATGGCCGCTCGCCCAATTTGCTGACGCTTGCCTTCACGCCGCCGTTCCTCGCTGCGACCCTGTGCCTGCTGATGGCGGCGCTGGCGGTCGGATGGCGTGCTTTCCTGCGTTTCGGACCGGCAAGCCGCGAGGTGCGCGAAATCGCGTTCGGCAAGCGGGCGTTGGTCGCCAACAGCGCCGGGCTGATGCGTCGCGCAGGTCGCCTGCACCTGATTGCGGGGCCCTATGTCCGCAGCGCCCGCGAGCGGCTCGCCTCGGCGCTGGGCTTGCCCAGGCATGCCGAAGCGGCGGAAACCGAAGCGGCGATCGACAGGGCGCTGGCTTCCCGCAAGCCCGATGGTGCGCCTTTTTCCGCAGTTTCCGCCCGCCTTGTCGCCGCGCGCAATTCCCACGAGATTTTGCAGGCGGCGCAGGACCTCCACGCGCTTGAAAGGACATTGCAGGCATGAGTGACATTAAGGCCATGAGCGTCGCCGAGGTGGGCCAGCTCGCCGCCGCCATCCGCAGCGAGATTTCCAAGGCCGTGGTCGGCCAGGCTGAAATCGTCGATCACCTGCTGGTGGCGCTGATGGTGCGCGGACACGTCCTGCTCGAAGGCCCGCCGGGCACTGCGAAGACGTTCCTTGCCCAATGCCTTGCTGCCAGCCTCGGGCTGAACTTCGGACGCATCCAGTTCACGCCCGACCTGATGCCCGGCGACGTCCTCGGCACCAACCTGTTCAACTTCCAGACCAACAGCTTCACGCTGACCAAGGGCCCGATCTTCACCGAGCTGCTGCTCGCCGACGAGATCAACCGGACCCCGCCCAAGACCCAGGCCGCGCTG
>JAGREJ010000200.1:0-846 GCA_020446595.1 Novosphingobium sp.
CCGATGTCGCGGCGGCAGAAGCCGGTCGGAAAATCGATCAGATCGACAGCCGCATAGGCCATGGCCTGCGCCTCCGCCGCTGAACCGGCCATGCCTGTGACATTGAGCACGCGCCCGCCGCTCGCGACCAGTTCGCCCGCCTCGCCGAGCGCGGTTCCGGCGTGGAAAACCCGCGCGCCAGTCGCTTCGGCTTCCGCGATGCCCCGGATCGCGCCGCCCTTTTCGGGCGTGCCGGGATAGCCGTTCGCGGCCATGACCACGGTCAGCGCGGTATCGTCGGAGAAGCGCGGGGTCTCCAGCGCCGCCAGCCGGTTTTCCGCGCAGGCGAGCAGATATTCGACCAGATCGCTTTCCAGCCGCATCATCAGCACCTGNNTGGCATTCGGGATCGCCGAAGCGGCAATTGTATTCGATCAGTTTCGGCCCTTCGGCGGTCAGCATCAGCCCGGCATAGAGCACGCCCGAATAGGGCATGCCCGCATCGGCCATGGCCTTGACCGTGGGGCCGAAAATCTTCGAGACGACCTCACCGCGCAGCATCGGCGTCATCACCGGGGCGGGGCTGTAGGCGCCCATGCCGCCGGTATTGGGGCCGGTGTCGCCATCGCCCACGCGCTTGTGATCCTGCGCGGTCCCGAACGGCACCAGCGTGCGTCCATCGGTGAGCGCGAAATAGCTCGCTTCCTCGCCCTCCATGAATTCCTCGATCACCGCCGAAGCCCCGTCCGAACCGAATCGTCCGGCAAAGATGTCGCGCACGGCTTCTTCCGCTTCCTCGCGGGTCATGGCGACAGTGACGCCCTTGCCCGCCGCGAGGCCATCGGCCTTGACTACGACCGGCACGCC
>JAGREJ010000200.1:984-4995 GCA_020446595.1 Novosphingobium sp.
ACGGCGATCCCGGCGCTGCGCAGGCTGTCGGCAAGGCCATCGACCAGCGGCGCTTCCGGCCCGACCACGACCAGCCCGATCTCCTGGGCATTGCAGAACAGCACTACTGCCGCATGATCGGCGGCATCGAGCGCAACGCACGCGGCATGTTGCGCGATTCCCGGATTGCCCGGCGCGGCAAACAGCTTTTCGCATCGCGGAGATTGCGCCAGCTTCCATGCCAGCGCATGTTCGCGCCCACCCGAACCCAGCAGCAGGATATTCATGTCCGGTCCTTCGTCTCTCGATCGCAACAATGGCGCCAGCGGGCTCGTAGCCCAGCATGACGCGGGGGACAACGCCGCGCCGCTTTCGGTCAGCGATGTGTCCGCCATGCTCAAGCGCGTGGTTGAGGACCGCTTCGGCTTCGTGCGCATTCGCGGCGAATTGTCGGGCGTGAAACGCGCGGCGTCGGGGCACCTCTATTGCTCGCTCAAGGACGAGAGCGCGGTCATCGACGCGGTGATGTGGAAGGGCACGGCGGGACGTCTTGCCTTCAAGCCCGAAGACGGGATCGAGGTCGTGGCGAGTGGCAAGCTCACGACCTATGCCGGTCGCTCGAAATACCAGATCGTTGTCGAGAGCATGGAGATCGCGGGCGAGGGGGCTTTGCTTGCGCTGCTCGAAAAGACGCGCGCGCGGCTCGCCGCCGAAGGCCTGTTTGCGCCGGAGCGCAAGCGCGCCTTGCCCTTTCTTCCGCGCGTGATCGGCGTTGTCACTTCGCCGACCGGGGCGGTGATCCGCGACATCCTGCACCGGCTGGCGGATCGCTTCCCCAGCCATGTGCTCGTCTGGCCGGTGCTGGTTCAGGGCGAGGGCGCTGCCGCGCAGGTCGCGGCAGCGGTCGATGGCTTCTCGCACTTGCCCGAGGGTGGCCCGGTGCCGCGTCCCGATCTCGTGATCGTCGCGCGCGGCGGCGGTTCGATCG
Source organism: Novosphingobium sp. (assembly GCA_020446595.1). Lineage (GTDB taxonomy): Bacteria > Pseudomonadota > Alphaproteobacteria > Sphingomonadales > Sphingomonadaceae > Novosphingobium. The sequence goes on from JAGREJ010000200.1 coordinate 1,952, forward strand.
AGGATCTGTGGGCCTTCAACGAGGAGGTGGTGGTGCGCGCGATCGCCGCGAGCACGATCCCCGTCATCAGCGCGGTCGGCCACGAAACCGACACCACGCTGGCCGATTTCGCCGCCGACATGCGTGCACCGACGCCGACCGCCGCCGCCGAGATGGCGGTTCCGGTGCGCGAGGAGCTGCGCAACCAGATCGCCGACCTCGCGCTGCGCAAACGCCGCTCGATCATGCGATCCGTCGCCATGGGCCGCGAGCGGCTGGAAGCACGCACACAGCGCCTGCCACGGCCCGAAGCCTTGCTGGCGCCCGCCACGCAGCGGCTCGACGACCTGTCCGAACGCTTGCGGCGCGGGCTAAGGGATCGCGCGGTGAGCGAACGGGAAAAACTCAATGCGCTTGCTGCACATCTTTCGCTTCCGCTGCTGCGCAGCCATGCCGCCCATGCCGCCGAGCGGCTGGAGCGCAGCGGGCTGTCGCCCCGGCTTGCCGAGCAATTGCTGGCGCGGGCAAGGGACCGGCTGGCCCCGCTCGACCGGCTGCTGCCCCAGCTTCACCCCGACAAGCCGCTCCAGCGCGGTTTCGCGCGCGTCACCGATGCGGACGGGCAGACCCTCACGTCCCGCAAGCTGGCCGCCACGAAGGCGGCGCTGGTGCTGAATTTCCACGATGGCAAGCTGCCCGTGTCGACCGGCGGAACCAAGGCCAGGAATCCGCGTTCCGCCGGGGGGAAGTCGGGGCAGGGCGATTTGTTCGGAAGCCAATGATCTGCTAGGTTTCACCTCATGCTGATGTCCTCCCAAGACAAGCCCGCCCGCCTGCACTATGGGCCGAACGGATTTCGTATTCTCTCCGCTGGCAACCATGTCCCCTGTGCGGTCACGGGTGAGCCTATTTCGCTCGAGGCGCTGCGCTACTGGAGCGTCGAGCGACAGGAAGCTTACGCCAGTTGCGAGATTGCAACGCGCCGGATGCTGGAGGCCTCGTGACCTTTTCCTACAGGTCGCTTGCTGCGGCGGTTATGGTCTTGGGTGGCGGCGTGCTCGCGGCTTGCGGCGCAGCCATCGGCGAAGAGCCGAAAGTTGCAGCGCGCGAGCCAGTGCCGCCCGCCCCGCCACCGTCCCGGCCTCTGGTCAGGCTGCCCGCCGACTTTGTCTTTTCGGGCGATCAACAGCAGGGCGGCTGGATCAGGGGCACGGTGCCTGCAGGCACGGTATCCTTGTCTTTGGCTGGAACGCCCGTTGAGCTTGCGCCCGACGGCAGCTTTTTCGCCGCCTTTGATCGCGATGCGCCGCCGCGCGCGGCACTGGTGGCGCGACGTTCCGACGGGTCGGCGGTCACGCGCGATCTCGCTGTCGCTCCGCGCGGCTGGAAAATCGAGCACATCAATGCGGCGCGCCGACCGGGCGGGCCGAGCGAGGCCTTCATGGCGCGGCGCAGGCCCGAGCTTGCCCGGATCAATGCGGCCCGCGCGAAGGATACCGGCGCATCCGGGTGGCGTCAGCAGTTCATCTGGCCCGTAAGAGGGCGCATCTCGGGCATGTTCGGATCGCAGCGCGTCTATCGCGGCGAACCGGGATCCTATCATTCGGGTCTCGACATCGCCACGGGCGCGAGCGGCACGCCCTTCGTTGCGCCAGCGGATGGCGTTGTGATCCTTGCCGCCAAGGAGCCGTTCACGCTCGAAGGTCACTTGCTGATGATCGACCACGGCATGGGCCTTAACAGTGCTTTCCTGCATTGCTCGGCTCTGCTTGTCGAGGAAGGTGACACGGTTCGTCAGGGCCAGCTGATCGGTCGCATCGGCGCAACCGGGCGGGCGACCGGGCCGCACCTGCACTGGAGCATGAAGTGGCAAAAGGCCCGCATCGATCCGATCCTGCTGACCGGCCCGATGAAGTAGAGCGCCCGAGGTGCGCCGACTTGCCGCGATTGCCCTGCTGATAATCGCGTTGACCCCCCTGCTGTGGTTGCGTGAGCCATTGCGAGGGCCCACCGGGTCATCGCGTCTCAGGTTCATGGCTCTGGAGACGAGCAGTCTCGATGCGGGCAAGCTCGGTCCATTCCGCCTCGAAAAGGCATGGTCGATAGAGGATCGAAAGGGCCGTTACGGCAGCTTTTCCGGGCTCGTGGCTTTGGGCGGCGGCAGGCTTCTGGCGGTTACCGACGGCGGCCTTTCGCTGGAGTTCTCTGCCCCGGATGCGGAACGGCGCGGCCCGAATATTGGCGGCGTCGTCGTCTACCAGCAGGCCGACAAGTTTCACCAGGACTCCGAAGCGGCAACGGTCGATCTGGAGACAGGCAGGGTCTGGCTCGCTTTCGAGTTCAGCAACATCATTGCCCGTTTCGAGCATCGCGGCGGCCGACTGACCAAGAGCAAGCCGGTCCATCCTCCGGCGATGAGCGGGTGGGGTAACAATGCTGGTCCCGAATCGCTGGCCCGCTTGCCGGACGGCCGGTTCCTTGCGATCCGCGAGGGCTTTACCGAGTTCTTCGATCGCCGTCGCCACGCCGCGGTGCTGTTCGCCACAGATCCGGCGGAGAAGCCCGAGGACGCGCAGACCTTCATCTTTGTCGGCCCGAGCGGCTACAGCCCGACCGATGCCAGTGTCTTGCCCGACGGCCGCGTGCTGGTGCTGATGCGGAGGGTGCTCTGGCCAATGCCGCCGCGCTTCGGCGGAGCCATTGCGATTGGCGATCCGGGCACTATCCGTGCTGGCCGCGAATGGCCGGTTCGGACGCTGGCGACATGGTGGGGCGGGCTTCCGGTCGACAATCTGGAAGGGCTGGCTATCGAGCCGCAGTCACCGGGCCGCGAAGACGAACCGCTGACCGTGTGGCTGATCTCGGACGACAACCGCGCAACCCTTCAGCGGACGGTGTTGTGGAAGCTTCGGCTCGATCCCGCCGACCTGCCAGACGCCAAAAAGAGAAAGGCGCGCGATTAGCTCGCACGCCTCCTCAAGTCACGAAAGTGACGGGGTGGTTCAGGCCGCGGCCTTGGCCAGCTTCTTGAGCTCGCGCTTCACCTTGAGCGCATTCTTCGAGAG
>JAGREJ010000200.1:5184-9310 GCA_020446595.1 Novosphingobium sp.
AGGCGACCCTTGCCGGTCAGTTCGCAGATGCGGGACATGATGCTTCTCGCTCAAAAATTGTGCCGGAGTTCCGGGAAAGGCGCGCCATTACCGATTCACCCTTGATGGGTCAAGATATACCCGCCAATTCCGCGAAATGACCCGCTGGCCGCTCCCCGAACCCATGGCGCTTGCGCTCGACGAAGCAAGAGCGGCCGCCGAGGCAGGCGAAGTGCCGGTCGGCGCGGCGATTGTGCTCGAGGGCAAAGTGATCGCCACGGCCCACAATTCCCCCCGTGCACTCAACGACCCTTCGGCCCATGCCGAAATGCTTGCGATTCGGGAGGCAGCGCGGGTTCTCGGCAACGAACGGCTGGATCAATGCGAATTGTGGGTGACGCTGGAGCCTTGCGCGATGTGCGCGGGCGCAATTTCCCATGCCCGGATCACGCGGCTTTATTATGCGGCAAGCGATCCCAAGGGCGGCGCGGTCGAGCACGGAGCGCGCCTCTTCGATTTGCCCGAGTGCCTCCACCGGCCCGAAGTCTATTCGGGCATGGGCGAGGCGGAAGCAGGCGAAATGCTGCGCGCGTTCTTCAAGGAGCGGCGCTAGAGCCCCCGCCAGATCTTCAGCCTGGCCGAATCCGGAGCGCCGAAATCGTCGCGCTCGCAACGTGAAGGCATGAAGCGGCGCGAATAGCACAGCCGCATCCCGCGCAGCCAACCGCGCTTGTTGGTCTCGACCCCGATCTGCTCGCGCTTCCATGCCGGATTGGCGGCAAGGAACGCTTCGCGCAGGTCGCCTGCCGTCAGGTCCCTCTTGCGCGAGAGCCTGTCGGCATCAGGCCACTGGACCGAGCGCCACAGGATGCCGCTGACCTTGAAATAGGTTTCGGGCTTCTTCGCCATGCACGAGCCGTGCTTGGCCCATTCGTGTTCGAGCAGCCATGGCACCGGCGTCATGCAAAGATTGCGGCGGATCGTCTCGGGGCGCGGGCGCGGTGTCAGCGAGCACCATTGCGGCGGCGGGCCTTTCGCGGCCTCGGGCCACAGGCCATGCAGCACGAAGCCGAAGCGCCCGTTGCGACCCGAGCACTGCATCGAGGAGCCATTGCGCGCGCTCTTGCAGTATTCGGGCGACCAGCTTGCGGCGAGGACGTAGCGCGCGACCGGAACCTTGCGGACGGGACCGTCCACCCTCGGCGGGCGGATCGGATCGAGCCTGCCGGGCAGCGAGCACTGGTAGGCCTGGGCGAGTGCGGGGCCGGTTACCCCGGTTAGGGCTAGCACAATCGGGCCGACGCAGGCGGCCCGCAAGCGCGAACGCGCGCCGGGCGGTAGCCCGCCCGCGCGGAGGCGTCGGCGTAGCCGACTAGCCGCGAGCGAAATCATAACGGCGTGAAATCCAGCCCGATGTCGGCGGCGGGCGCGCTTTGCGTCAGCCGACCGACCGAGACGTAATCGACTCCGCTTGCGGCAATTGCGCCGATGGTCTGCAAGTTGACCCCGCCCGATGCCTCGCAGGGCACCCGTCCCTCAACCAGCGCGACCGCTTCGCGCAACATGTCCGGTCCCATGTTGTCGAGCAGCAGGTGGTGCGCACCCGCCGCCAGCGCCGGTTCGATCTGGTCGAGCCGATCGACCTCGCAGATGATCTGCGCCACCCCCGCATCGCGCGCGCGTCGCACCGCCTCGCCCACCGATCCGGCGACGAGCACGTGATTGTCCTTTATCATCGCCGCGTCCCACAGGCCCATGCGGTGATTCTGCGCGCCGCCCATGCGGGTTGCGTATTTTTCGAGGTGGCGAAGGCCGGGGATGGTCTTGCGCGTGTCGAGCAGTGTGGCGTGTCCGCCCATCGCATCGACATAGGCGCGGGTCATCGTCGCAATGCCCGACAAGTGTTGCACGGTGTTGAGCGCGCTGCGTTCGGCGGTGAGCATGGCCCGCGCATTGCCTTGGATGCGCATCAGATCGGCGCCGGGCGCGACCGATTCTCCCTCTTCGACCAGAACTTCAAGTTCGATCGAGGGATCCAGCTTCCTGAAGAATGCGGCGGCGATCGGCAGTCCCGCCACGACGATCGCATCGCGGCTGTCCATCACGCCGGAGAAGCGGTCGTCAGGCCCGATCACGCTCTCGCAAGTGACGTCATGCCCGCCGCCGGGCAGGCCCACGCCCAAGTCCTCGTCGAGCGTTGCGGATACGAATGCGTCGAGATCGAAATGGGGAATGCCAAAGCTCATGGCAAACCGCTTTAGCCCGGTCAGCAGGGACCGCAAGGCCGCCCGGCGCCCGCAGGTGCCCCGCAGCGCAGCTGAGCGAATTGCACCGAGGACGAAGGCGCGGAGGTGCCTTCGGAACGAAAACTAATGCACGAACCGCGCGATCACGTCGCGGTAGGAGCGGCTGACCTTCACCTGCGCGCCCGAATCGAGCACGAGGAAGCATTCGCCATTGGTGTGCGGCTTGACCTGCCGCACCTGATTGAGATTGACGATGGTCGAGCGGTGCACGCGCTGGAACACGCGCGGATCGAGCCGCCGTTCCAGATCCTTCATCGTCTCGCGCAGGATCAGCGAATTGTCGGCGGTGCGGATGCACATGTAGTCGCCCGCCGCTTCGATATGTTCGATCGAATCGACGTCGATGCGGAAGATCTGGCCGCGATCCTTGATGTTGATGAGTTGCTCGTAACGCGGCGCGGCGGCCTCGCCCTCGTCGGGCATGGCCTCGATCGCGTCGGGCGCGACTTCGGCGAGCACGGTCTTGAGCTTTTCGGCTTCCTCGGCCGACTTCTTTTCGGCAATGCGCACGCGCACGCGCTCGAGCGTGTCGGCGAGCTTGTCCTCCTCGACCGGTTTCATCAGGTAATTGACCGCATTGGCCTCGAAGGCGCGGATCGCATGCTCCTGATAGGCGGTGACGAAGACGATCAGAGGCGGTTCGATCTCCATCACGCCCTTGACCACGGAAAATCCGTCGAAACCCGGCATCTGGATGTCGAGAAACACAAGGTCGGGCTTTTCGGTCTTGATCTTGCGGATCGCCTCGCGTCCGTTGGCGCAGGTATCGACGATTTCGACATCGGGATACTTCTCGAGCCGCAATTGCAGGCCCTGAATGGCGAGCTTCTCGTCATCGACGATGATTGTGCGAATGGTCATTCAAATTCCTTGGTATCGAAAACTGCGCCCCCGGATATGTCCCCCCTACTCCGCCGCTGCAGCCACCATCGGCAATTCTACCGTGCCTTCCGGCTTGGCGGCCGTTTCGAGCGGCAATTCAATAATGACGGCAAAGCCGCCTTCGGCTGGCTCCATCGTCTCGAACAGATGCTTATCACCATACGCCTGTTCAAGCCTTTCGCGAATGTTCGCCAGACCCACCCCTGTGGATACCGGCTCTCCTGCATCGAAGGTGATGCCGGAAAGCCTGCGTTCGGTCGTCTCGCTTTTCAAGCCGGGGCCAGTGTCGGAGACGGCGATACGAAGCATTGTCCCGACAAGCTGCGTCTCGATGCGGATTTCCGCGCCGCTTTCCTGCGCGCTGACGGCATATTTGATGGCGTTTTCTACCAGGGGTTGCAGCAGCAGCGAGGGTAGCAGCGCCTTGCGGGTTGCCGGATCGATCGCGAAGGTGGTGCGCAGCCGTTCCTCGAAGCGCATGCGCTCGATGTCCAGATAGAGCTTCAGCGTCTCGACTTCCTGAGAAACCGTGACGCGCGCCGAAGGCTCGTTGATGAGGGTATAGCGCAGGAAGGAAGACAATCGGCTCAGCATCGCATTGGCCGGCTCGGTCTGCTTGAGCAGCACAAGCGTCGAGATCGAGTTCAGTGTATTGAACAGGAAATGCGGATTGAGCTGATAGCGCAGCATTGCAAGCTGGGCGCTGGTCGCCTGGTTTTCCAGGCGGATCAGCTGGTCGTTCTGTTCCTCGACCTGGATGAAGAAATTGATGGCGTAATAGAGCGCCGACCACGCTCCAAGCAGTGTCGCATCGAGATAGAGCACGCCGATGAACAACTGCGTGAAGCTTGCCTCGCTGTCCGATCGGTAAAGCGAGATCACCCAGGCATCGATGAAGGCGTGGGCCGAGGCGGCGAGGACGAGAAGGACGGCAGTCGTGCCCCAGGTCACGAGGGGCC
>JAGREJ010000200.1:9431-16127 GCA_020446595.1 Novosphingobium sp.
GCGCGCAGCAACATGGCGCCGCCCCAGCCGGCAAGCTGAAGCCGCCAGAAAGCCTGGTTCTTGTTGACGAAGAACGGATTGGGCTTGAACGGAAGCATCGCCATGGCGCACTTCTAGCCGAATTTTCGCGCGACGGGAATCGGCTGGCGCAAGGCAGTCAGGATCGGGCCGCCTCGATCGCTTCCGCCAGTTGTTCGTAGCCGACCGCGCCTGAAATCATCTGATCGCCGATGACCCAGCTTGGCGTGCCGTCGAAGCCCAGCTGGCGCGCATGGCCGAGGCTGCGGGCGATCTCCTGTCCGACACGCTCGCTGCCCGCTGCCGTACGGGCCTTTTCCAGGTCGAGACCGGCAGCGCGGGCGGCAGCTTCGATCGTCTGCGGATCGGGCGGACCCATGGCGAACATGGCGTCGTGGAACGCCTGATACTTGCCCTGTTCGGCGGCGGCGAGCGCCATGCGCGCGGCGGCCTCGCTCTGATCCGAAAGAATCGGAATATCGCGCATGACAATGCGCAGTTCGGGATTTTCCTTCACCAGGCGGGCAACGTCTTCGACGCTCTTGCGACAGAAGCCGCAGGCAAAGTCCGAGAATTCGACCAGGGTGATCGTGCCTTTCGGATTGCCCATTACCGCGCCGGGAAACGGAGTCTCGACCTCGTCGCGGATGCCCGTCAGCCGCTCGCTGTTGGTCTTGCGCTGGAGATTGTCCATCGCTTCGGGCAGCACTTCGGGGTGGGTAAGGATGTAATCGCGCACGACGGCTTCGATTGCCCGCTTGTCTCCCTGTGACAGCGATGCCGCAGGGTCGGCGAATTGTCGCGCGGCCAGCCACCCCATGCCAGCGGCCAGTGCAAAGGCGACCAGCAGACCGGCAATCCACGCGAGCGAAGGGGGGGTTTTTGCGGAATCGGTCATCGTCGCGTCTACCTGTTTCTTTTCTTGCGCCGTTCAAGCTCAGCCTGGGCGGCAAGCGCAATGTCCTGCGCGCGCAGCCAGTCCGGAGAGCCCTGCGGCAGCGCCACTTCGGCGCTCTTCGCGCTGTGGAGCGCCTGGGCCATGGCGCCCGACAGCGCCTGCTGCTCGGCACTGGCCAGTTTTGCGCGTGCCATGTCGCCATTGGCGGCATAGACCACGCCGAGTTGATACCACGCGAACGGGTTGCGGCGATCGCGCGCAACCGCCGCCTTGAGCACGCGCTCCGCCTCGGTGAAATTCGCGCGATCTTCCGAAGCGATCAGCGCATGGCCGAACAGAGTGGCGATGAGCGGTTCGTTGCCGGTCAGGCTCGTGGCCCTTCGCAGCGCCGGAATGGCTTCGGCGGGCTTTCCCGCCTCAAGCAGGATCTGGCCTTTGAGTTCGAGGAAGTAGGGGTTTTCCGGCTCGGCGCGGAGCAGGGCATCGGCTTCGTCGATGGCCTTTTCCAGGCGCGCTTCCTTGTGCCAGGCATAGGCGCGGGCGTAGCGCGCCGGAATCGATCCATCGGACTCGGGATAGATGCGCAAGGTGTCTGTTGGCAGGCCAAGATAGCCGAACAGCTTGGCCTTCGCCCGCGCAAAGCGTTGCTCGAGCGCCGGCTCGGAAGGCCGGTTCCAGGCGGGATCCTTCTCGTAGGTGTCCTGCAAGGTCGCGATGCGATCGCCGGTCATCGGGTGGGTGCGCGCGAACTCGTCGCCTTCGCGCGGCTGATAGCCGTAGCGGAACTCGAGATTCTGCAGTTTCTTGAAGAACTCGATCGATCCGCGCCCGGAAATTCCGGCGGCGGACAGGTATTGTGCGCCCGCGGCGTCGGCGCTCGCTTCCTGCGAACGGTTGTAGGCGAGGAACTTGCCCATGGCCGCTTGCTGACCTGCCATCAGCACGCCCATCGCGGCCTCGCCGCCCCCTGCGGCTGCGGCTGCCACGCCGAGCAACAGCGAGAGCAGGGTAATCCCGGTTGCGGATTGCGCGCCGGGGTTGAACACGGCGTGTCCGCCAGTCACGTGGCCAAGCTCGTGCGCGATCACGCCCTGGACCTCGCCTGCCGAGCTTGCCTCATTGATAAGGCCGCTGTTGAGGTAAACCGCCTGCCCGCCGATCACGAAGGCATTGACCGAGGGGTCGTTGACGAGAACGATATCGACGTTCTCCGGCTCGAGTCCGGCGGCCTCGACCAGCGGCGCGGCCATGTCGGCGAGCAGCCGCTCGGTTTCGGCATCGCGAAGAATCGATTGCGCCGCGACCGGCCGTGCGGCGAGGACCAGCATGGCAAGCACGGCGGCGAGCAGGGCGACAGCGTTGCGAAAGCGCGGCATGGCCCTCTCTAGGACGTCTTGTGCTGAACCGGCAATGAAGATCGTGCTTGCCCGTCCGGGCTTGTCAGCCGGCCAGGTGCCGCGCGGCCTTTTCGATCAGCGCGGGCTGGTCGTGCACTTCGCCGAGAATCTCGATCTCGCCGCCAGATGTGCGACGCGCGACCAGCAGGGTGAATTCGGCGCCGGACATCGGAATGTCGTCGATGGAGCGAGCGGGCATCGTGCGCAATTTGCGGGCAAGTTTCTCGCTTCGCGCTTCGCCGCGCGGTTTGCCATTCTCCGCCTTGCGAAGCCGACGTTCCTCGCCGACCAGCGCCTTGATTCCGCCTTGCGTCCCGGCCAGAAGCGGGGCGAGTGCGCCCCGGCCCAGGCCAAGCCTGTTCGCGTGGTCGAGCAGCGCGGCATATTCGGCCAGTCGCGTCTTGTCGTAACCGGTACCGAAGACGAGCTTGACCACCGGAACCATCGGCGCCCGATCCTGGACGGTCAGTCCGGCGTCTTCGAGCATCGCGCGATAATCGTCTGCCTCGATCCGCGAGGCCAGCGCGAAATCGTGCGCCGTGCCGATGGCGGCATAGAGCGCCTCGTGCGTGCGCTTCTCGCAGTTCGCCGCCTGATCGGCATGGTCGCGGGCTGCTGCCAGCAAGTCCGCGAGCGAAGATTCGCTCGGGCTGTCGGGGCTTCGATCCCCGTTGACAGAGTGCAGCGATGCATATCGCGAGCCGGTGGACAGCGCGGGTTCGGGAAACTCCGGCACTTCATCGTCAAGCGGTGCGTCGAGCTCGAGCGGCGAGCTGTCATCGACCGGACCGTCGGCCCAGTCGGTCATTTCAATCACTTCCTGATCGTCAAGCTTCTTCGAATCGAGAGCCTGGTCGATCTGCAGCAGGAGTTCATCTGCGGTTTGCTGGTCGGCCAGTTCCTTCCAGTTGATAACGCCGTAGATGTAGTCGATTGCCTGGTTGTCGCTGGAAAACGGCAGCAGGATGCCACGATAGAGGATCGTTGCTCCGCGCTGATTGACGAATTCGGCCTCGAACCCGATCGGCGCCTGGTTGGCGATGATTTGCAGATAGTGGTCGGTGATGCGCGACAGCAGCGAACGGCTGGGCACGTCGCTCAGGCGTTCGATGACGTCGGTACCGCCGCATTCCTGCGCCAGCTTGTCGCCGAGGAAAGCCACGGTCGGGTTTTCGATGTCACCGGTAAAGTTGAGCAGAACGCTGTACGGCCCGAAATCGGTCTGGCCGTGCGGATCGAAATCGTCGCTGGACGGAAAATTGCGATCGCCCAGGAGCGACGCCCAGAAGTTGTAGGCGCGAACCTGCATGCGGCGTTCGTCCTGGCCGATGGCGACCGGCGGCAATTCCCGGCCAACCTCGTCCTCGGTCGGATCGAAATCCTGCGCATCGTGCGCATCCTCGTGGTCAGGAAAATGACCGCGCATGTTGTCCATTAGTGGATCCCCACTTGTCCCTATTGGGGGCCCGTTCTGGGCCAACATGGTAAAGTTATCGTTAAGTCTTGCATTTTGCGGGCAAAGTCCGGCCCGCGGGTCAGGCTTGCGAGACCACGCCCTCGCCGAATCTGGGGACCGGAGCGACTTGCCTGAGAAGCAGGCTGCCGATCACCAGAAATGCAGAGGCCGCGTGGAGCGCGAAAGGCAGGCTCGCGACATCGGCCATGGCGCCCCAACCCCAGGCGCCCAGCGCCATGCCGCCCATGGTAACCGCCTGATATGTCGACATGCATCGCCCGAGTATCTCGTCGGGCGAGCGGAACTGCATGGCGGAATTGAGGCTCGTCATGATCGCGACGAAAGCCATGCCGGCCAGGAACGCGACCGGCGCGGCCCAGATCACGGCATGGACTTCGGCCAGCACGCTCATCGCGAACAGATAGAACAGCACGCTGAGCGCCAGCAGGCCCTCCAGCTCGAGCTTCTGGCGGACCTGCCGCAGGAACGGGGCGGCGATGATCGAGCCAAGCCCGAATACCGCGAGCATCATACCATAGTCGAACTCGTTGCCATGCAGCTGTTCGCTGACCACGGCAGGCAGCAGCGCCTGATAGCCGGCGATGCCGAAGCCGAGGAAGAAGCCCCTTATCAGCAGCCGCCGGATCGGATCCGATGCGAAGCAGAAGCGCAGGCCGACGCCGATGGCCGGAAAGATCGGCCGCCTTGCGATCTGGCGCGGTTCCGGCTTCCAGCGCAGCAGGACGAAGATCAGGGCAAGGTAGCTGACCGCGTTGACGGTAAAGGCGAGCGAGGAATCCCACAGCGAGATCAGCACGCCGCCAAGCGCCGGTCCCACGCTGCGCGCAATGCTGAACGACATGGCGTTCAGCGCGATCGCCTGCGGCAGTTCGGGGCGCGGCACGGTCTGGCGAACCGAGCTTTGCCAGGCCGGAGCGTTGAGCGCGGTGCCCACCCCGACGGTTAGCGTGAAGGCCAGCAGGGTGAGCGGCCCCAGCTTGTCGGCCCACGACATCACGGCGAGCACGGCGGAAGTGACCAGCATGCCGATCTGCGCGGCGAGCATCACGCGTCGCCGGTCGAAATTGTCGGCGATTGCCCCGGCAATCACGCCGAACAGCATGATCGGAAGGGTTGCCGAGGCCTGAACCAGCGCAATGAGCTGGTTGGAATCGGTCAGCTCGGTCATCAGCCAGGCGGCTGCGACACCCTGGACCATGGCGCCGAGGTTCGAAAACAGGTTGGCGATCCAGATCGCCCTGTAGACCGGATAACTGAACGGGGAAAACGTGCCGCTTTGCGCCGGAATTGCGTCTTTGTTGTCTGGACCGGCGTCGTTCACCGGGTCCGGTTAAGCCGGTCCAGCGCGTGCTGCAAGTCAGAACAGATAGCGCATCCGGATAGCCTGATGGGCTTCGCCGCCATCGACCCTGAAAGCGGCCGATTTGAAACTCGGCGGACCGAAACGCACAGGCGCGTTGCGCGAAAACCCGAAGCCTTCGGCAGGCACGATCAGCCGCTTGTCGAGCTTGCCGTTGCCGTTTTCGTCGTGGACCAGTGAAATCGCGTAGGTTCCGGCGGGCACCGGTCCGAAATCCAGTTCGAGCGGCGCGCTTGCCGGGACGATCAGGGTTCGCGCGGCGGGGTCACGCTCGCAGCCGGGAAAGGCCTTGGTGCTGTCGGTCAGGCAGGCAAGCACCTGCCCCTTGGTCGAGCGCAGCCCGGTTACGCTCGCGCTGACCTGGCCGAGCGGCGCGGCGGCTGTGGCTCCGAGCAGGGCAGGAGCCGCAAGGGCCAGGCTCAGGGCTGGGACAATCCGCGATCGGTGCCGCACAAGCGATCCCAGAAGCGGAAGTAGAGGCCGTAATTGCATGCGTATTGCTCGTGATGGCGGCTGTGATGGCTGGCGGTTATGAGCCAGTTTCCCAACCGGGAATGAACAAGGCGATCCGGAAACATCTCCCAGCCCATGTGATTGGTGACGCCCATAACGGTCATGACCATGAGGACGAAACCCAGCGCCGCGACATGGATGGGGATAAGGAACACGAGCGCCGGAATGACCACCGCGCCGGTCAGGGCTTCGAGCGGGTGGAAGCTCATGGCCGCCCATGCCGTGGGCGGACGGCTGGCGTGATGCACGGCGTGGGCCACGCGGAACGGCGCAGGGCGGTGCATCCAGCGGTGAGTCCAGTAAAACCATGCGTCGTGCGCGGCGAGAAAGGCCAGCACCGACAGCGGCAGCCACCACAGCGGATAGTGGCCCCAGTCGGTGTAGATCCGGGTCCAGCCGCGGTTCTGCCATCCCCATGCGACCAGACCGGCGGGCAGGCCGTAGATTGCGGCCGAGAGGAACGACCAGCGCACCTCGCCGCCGATCTGCGGGGCAAGCCCGACATAGAGGCCGGGCCGCACGCGGTGGGTCAGCCAGGCGAAGAACCCGCTCGATGCTACATAGCGCGCCGCGACGATCACGGTCATCGCGATCATGGACAGCACGGCTGCGACGATGGTCTGTTCGGACATCGCCGCAATCTATGCCGTCAGTGGTTGGCTGCTGCTAGCCCGCGCGGCGGACTTTTCCGGCATGCGCGCCCACGCCGTTCCTGCCGCCGGACCGGAACCGGCGCTTGCGGCGCTGGCCATCCTCGCGGCGCTGGCCGCCTTCGCCTTCGGGACGCGGCTTGTGCTTGGCGCGCTGGCCCTCGTCACGATTTGTCCTTGGCGCGGTGGCTTCCGGCGACGGCTTGCGACGGCTGGGCGCGGGCAACCTGCGTGCTTCTTCGAGGAAGTTTTCAGGCAATGGCATGGGCGAGAGGCGCACACGCGTCAGTTTCTCGATGTCGCGCAGGTATGGCTTCTCGTCGGGCGCGACAAAGCTGATGGCAATGCCGTCGCGGCCCGCGCGCGCGGTGCGGCCGATGCGG
>JAGREJ010000018.1:0-2881 GCA_020446595.1 Novosphingobium sp.
GCCGACGCAGCCCTATTCGGCGTTCCCCGGTGTGCGCCCCTCGGCACTTCAGGAGCGGGACATGTGGGGCACGACGCCGCTCGACCAGTTGTGGTGCCGCATCGAGTTCCGCTCGCGCGATTATGAGGGCGATTTCACGCCGCCTTCGGTGCGCGGCTCGATCAGCTATCCGGGCCAGTTCGGCATCGTCAACTGGGGCGGAGTCGCCATCGATGAGGACCGGCAGGTCTTGGTGCTCAATTCGGCGGCGATCCCGAATTTGCTGCGGTTCGTTCCGCGCAAGGAAGTGGAGGAGATCGCGCGCAAGGGTGAAAAGAGCGATCATGCCAGAGGCCTCGCCATGCAGCATGGCACACCCTATGGCGTCTACGTTTTGCCGTTCCTGTCGCCGCTCGGCATTCCGTGTTCCGCGCCGCCGTGGGGCAATCTGACCGCCATCGACATCGGCGCGCAAAAGGTGATGTGGCAGCGCCCGCTGGGCACCAGCGCGGACACCGCTCCGCTTGGCATTGCCGTGCCGGGCATCTTCAACACCGGCGGCTCGACCGTCACGCGCACCGGCCTTGCCTTCATCGGGGCGACGATGGACCATTACCTGCGCGCCTTCGATGTCGCGAGCGGCAAGGAGCTGTGGCGCGCGCGGCTTCCCGCCGCTGCCAATGCCACGCCCGCGACCTTCACCACGCCGAAAGGACGGCAGATCGTGGTCGTCGCGGCCGGAGGGCACGAGGTGCTGGGCTCACCGAGCAGCGACTATGTGATGGCCTTTGCACTGCCGGACAAGGCCACTCGCTGATGGTGGCAGGGGCTCAGATCGCGGACGAATTGACCGTCTCCCAGCTCATTTGCCGACTAGCTCGCGATCAGGGCGAGGCCGTCGCCATTGCCGATGCGGAGGGAGCCGTTTCCTTCCGCGAACTGGAGGAGGGCAGCCGTCGCATCGCTGCCGGTCTGCTCGCAACCGGGACCGCCAAGGGCAGCAAGATCGGCCTGCTGATGGGCAACGACCGGCACTGGCTGGAGGCCTTCCTCGCCATTACGCGCATCGGTGCGGTTGCGGTTCTGCTCAGCACGCTCGCGCGCGGGCCGGAACTGGCGCACATGATCCGCAACGGCGACGTCGATGTGCTGCTCATGGCCGACGCTTATCTTTCGAGCGACTATTGTGCTCTGCTGGAGGACGGCTTGCCGGGGCTGGCCAGGGGTTCGGGCGAGGATGCGCGTCTCCTGTGTGCCGAAGCGCCGTTCCTGCGCGCGGTGTGGGTCTGGGGCGAGCAGCAGCCCGGCTGGTGCCGTGGCGGCCCGGACGAACTCGTCGCGGCAGGCAGGGCGATCCCCGACAATGTGGTCGAAGCGGCGCTTGACCAGACCGTTGGCGCCGACCCTGCCGCAATCCTCTATACGTCAGGCAGCACCGCCGAACCCAAGGCCGTGGTGCACAGTCAGGCGAACCTCGTCAGGCAAGGCCATGCGCTGGGCAAGCTGAGCAGTTGTCGGCCCGGCGATCTGGTGCTCTCCAGCATGCCGTTCTTCTGGGTCGGCGGCCTGAGCACCGTGCTGATGACGGCATTCACGCAAGGCGCTGGTGTGGTCTGCACGCAGGGACCGTCCGAAGCAGCCGTCATGGAAGCGATCCGACGCTGGAAACCCAGCCAGATCCTGCACTGGCCCGCTGTGCTCGACAAGCTGATGGACACGCCTGAATTCGTCGCCGCATTGGCCGACATGCGCCCGATGTTCTCGCAACAGCTCTACATGTTCGGGCTGGCGACGCGCGCGCAGTCCGCTTTCGCCCTGGGCATGACCGAAACGCTCGGGCCGCACAGCTATGCCACGCTGGAACCGGTGCCCGACGACCGGCTCGGCTCGAACGGCACCGCCGTTGGCACCTATGAACGGCGCATCGTCGATCCCGAGACGGGCAGGGATTGTGCGCCCGGAGAGGTGGGAGCCTTGTGGCTGCGTGGCGGCAGCCTGATGCTGGGCTTTCACCGCAAGGAACGCTCGGACGTGTTCGACGCCGATGGCTGGTATCACACCGACGACCTGTGCCGGATCATGGAAGACGGCCACCTGTTCTTCGTGGGCCGCTCGAACGACATGGTCAAGACGAGCGGAGCCAACGTCTCGCCCGACGAGGTCGAGAAGGCGATGCGCGACCATCCGGCGCTCAAGGAGGTGTCGGTGCTTGGCCTGCCGGGCGAGGAGGCCGACGAACTGCTGGTGGCGGCGGTGGTCCTGCGCAAGGGGCACGAGGTCGGCGAGAAGGACTTGCAGGGCTGGCTCAGGCAGAAGCTTTCCAGCTACAAGGTGCCGCGTCGCATTGTCTTTCTGAACGACGGCGAGATTCCGCTGACCGCCGGTCAAAAGGTCTACAAGCATGGCCTGCGCGCCTTGCTGGCGGACAGGTTGGGCAAGGCTTAGCGATTGCACGCGGGCGATCGATCGAACATCTTGTGTGCAAGCAAAGAGGAGCAGGCGGTGATCGCGATTGGTCGTGAGCCGCCACGAGGAGAGAAATCATGAAGGCCGCAGTCCTGCACGAAGTCGGGCAACCCTTCGTCGTCGAACACGTCGAGCTCGATGGCCCACGCGAGGGCGAGGTCCGCATCCGCGTCCAGGCCAGCGGTCTGTGCCACAGCGACTTGCATCTGGCGCAAGGCGACAACCCCGTTGTGGTGCCCGCGGTGCTCGGTCACGAGGCGGCGGGCGAAGTCGTGGCGGTGGGCGAGGGCATTGAGGGAATCGCGGTCGGCGATCTCGTCTCGACCTCGTTTTCCTCGTTCTGCGGACATTGTGCCCAGTGCCAGACCGGACACAACCATCGCTGCGACACCAAGCCCGCGGGCGTCAACCGTCCGCGCGTCAGCTGGAAGGGCAG
>JAGREJ010000018.1:2985-3903 GCA_020446595.1 Novosphingobium sp.
TGCGCTGCCCTGATGGGCTGCGCGGTGCTGACCGGAGTCGGCGCGGCCCTCAATGGCGCGAAAGTGCGCCCCGGATCGAGCGTTGCGGTGATCGGTTGTGGCGGCGTCGGGCTCAACGTCATACAGGGCGCGCGGATCGCCGGGGCGGCGCAGATCATCGCCGTGGACATGGTGCCCGAAAAGCTGGAGGCCGCGCGGCAGTTCGGCGCGACCGAGACGGTGCCCGCCGGGCCGGATGCGATCGGCGCGGTGCGCGAGCTTTCCGGTGGCGGAGTCGACTATGCGTTCGAAGTGATCGGCCTGCCTGCGACCCTGCTTGAAGCCTATCATATGGTCCGCAAGGGCGGCACGGTTGCTCTGGTCGGCATGCCGCGGAACGATGCGATGATGGACCTGCCCATCGCCAAGCTGATGTTCAACGAAATTCGCATGATCGGCTCGTTCATGGGCAGTTCGCCGTTTCAGGTGTTTCTGCCGCAACTTGCGCGGCTCTATCGAGACGGCAAGCTGCTGCTCGACGAGCTGGTCTCGGACCGCATCGGCCTTGACGGCATTAACGAGGGCTATGCGCGCCTTGTCGCGGGTGAGACCCGCCGCAATGTGATCGTGTTCTAGGTCTGCCACGTCCCGATCCGAAGCTTGGCACGCGGCGGCAACTGGGCCAAGCTGAGCGGGACAGGAGGATGCGATGGGTTACACCGTTGGGGTGGATATCGGCGGTACCTTTACCGATTGCGTCGCCATCACACCCGATGCGCGCTTGCTTCACGCCAAAACGCTCTCGACCCATGCCAGCGATCCGGGCAAGGGCGTGCTCGAAGGGATTGCGATGCTGGCCGGGCTCGATGGCCTGAGCGCCGAGCAATTCCTCGGCCAGACCCTGCGGGTCAGCCACGGCGCGACCATCGGCACCAACCT
>JAGREJ010000018.1:3993-10082 GCA_020446595.1 Novosphingobium sp.
CGCACGGCGGGGCTGCCCTACGAACAGATCTTCTCGGTCCATAACACCGCCAAGCCCGATCCGCTGGTCGCGCGCGAATGCATTGGCGCGGTGCATGAGCGGATCGATCGCAATGGCAGGGTGGTCGCTCCGCTCGACGAGGAGCGCGCGAGAGAGACGATACGCCACCTGCTCGATACGCAGGAGATCGAGGCACTGGCGATCTGCCTGTTGTGGAGCTTCCGCAATCCCGCCCACGAGCGCCGCCTTGCCGAGATCGCGCGAGAGCTGCGCCCCGGCCTGTTCGTGAGCCTGTCGTGCGAGATCGCGCCGCAGCTCGGCGAATACGAACGCACCGTCGCCACGGTGCTCAACGCCTATGTCGGTCCGGCATCGGTGCGATACTTGCGCGATACCGGCGATCGGCTGGCGGCGCGCTCTCTGGCATCGCCATTCCTCGTCATGCAGTCGAACGGCGGCGTTGCACCAGTCTCGGCTGCCGAGCGCAAGCCGCTGGTGACGCTCGATTCGGGCCCAACGGGCGGGCTCGCCGGGGCGGCATCGCTGTCGCGCGCGCGCGGCGATGCGAATGTCATCGCTACCGATATGGGCGGCACCAGCTTCGATGTCGGACTGGTGGTGGCGGGCGAACCGGTCATGGCCGAGATGCGCACGCTCAGCCAGTATACCTACCGCACCCCGCATCTCGATGTGCGCTCGATCGCCTGCGGAGGCGGCTCGATCGCCTGGGTCGATCCGCATACGCGCGCACTGCGTGTCGGGCCGCATTCGGCGGGTTCGTCGCCGGGCCCGGTCGCCTATGGCAGGGGCGGCACACAGCCGACCGTGACCGACGCCGACGTGGTGCTGGGCCTCGTGCGCGCCGACGGTTTTCTCGACGGGCGCATGCCGCTCGATGCCGAGGGCGCGAGAGCGGCCATCGGTGCGCTGGGCGAGCAGATCGGGCTTTCACCCGAACAGACGGCCGCCGGCATCCTTCAGGTCAACAACGCGGCAGCCGCCAACCTGATCCGCCAGCGCACCATCCAGCAGGGCCTCGATCCGCGCGACTTCACGCTCTATGCCTTTGGCGGTGCGGGACCGGTGCATGTCTGGGGCTTCACCCGCGAGCTTGGCGTGTCGAAGGCGGTGATCCCGCTGGGCAATGGCGCTTCGACGCTTTCGGCCTATGGCATCGCCACGAGCGATGTCGCGCTTCAACTGGACCGGGCCTGCGATTTCAGTCTCCCGGTGGCAATGGATGCCTTGCACGCGGCGCTTGCGGAGCTCGATCGCGGCGCGGAGGATGAAGCGCGCGCGGTCGGCCTCGATCCGGCTACGCTGGCGGTCGAGCGGTCATGCCTGCTGCGCTATCGCGGGCAGTTCTTCCAGAGCCTGAGCCTGCCGCTGCCCGATCCTTCGGACGCCTCATTCAACACGAAGCTACGCGAAGCTTTCGAGCGCGAATATGCGCGGCTCTATGGCAAGGGCGCGCTGGTCTTGTTGCAGGATGTCGAGCTGTTCGCCTTGCGCACGCGCCTCAGCCGTGCCCTCGATACGGCTGTCTCTGCGGACCGCACCGAGCGATCCGCGGCCTCGCCGCAGGAATCGCGCAAGGTATTCTGGCCCACCCATATGGACTGGATCGAAACGCCGGTCTGGGATGGTACGCAGTTGCGCGGCCATGATCGGCTCGAAGGACCGGCCATTGTCGAACTGCCGCATACCAGTGTCGCCCTGGCGCCGGGCCAGTCGCTCGAAGTCGATGCTCTGGGCAATTACGTGGTGCAAGGCGCATGAGCGAGGCGGACCCCAAGGACATGACGCCGCCGGTCGCATGGGATGGCATTGCGCGTAGCTACATGCCGCCTGCAAAACTGGCGATAGACCCGTCGCTCAAACTGTTCGACGCGCGCAGCGCCAATGTCGATCCGATCACGTTCGAGGTGGTGCGCAACGCGCTCATCAGCGCCAATTTCGAACACGGGGCGCTGCTCGAAAAGCTCTGCACCTCGCCGGTGCTGCTGTTCGGGCGCGATTTCCAGACGAGCCTGCTGAGCGCCGACGGCGAACTGGCCTGCATGGGGCCGAACCTGCAATATTTCGGCAATTCGGCGGCGCGCACCGCGCAGTGGACGCTGGAGCGGCGCTCGGCCAATCCCGGCATTCGCCCCGGCGACATGTTCTTTTCGAACGATGCTTATGTCGGCAGCCCGCACCAGAACGATTGCGTCCTGCTTGCACCGGTGTTCGTGGGCGACGAGCTGTTCGCCTGGGTCTCGAACATCATTCACCACATGGACGTGGGCGGCGCGGTTCCCAAGCAGAACAGCGGCGCGCGCGAAGTCTGGCAGGAAGCGCCGCTGTTCCCCTCGTTCCGGCTGGTCGAGGACCGGGTTCCGCGCGAGGATCTGCTCGCCATGTTCATCCGCCAGAGCCGCTTGCCGCTGATGGTCGAGGCCGACATGCGCGCGGCCATCGCCGCTTGCGAGGCGACGCGCGGCAAGATCGAGGCGCTGGTCGAGCGATACTCTGCCAGCACGGTCGGCGCGGTGCTGGCCGGCGCGCTCGATGCGGGCGAACGCATGTTCCGCGCCCGGCTGGAGACGATCCCCGACGGGTGCTGGAGCCACCGCGTCTATACCGAAGCGGCGGTGCCTGGCGACCGCAACGCCTATTGCTATCAGATCAACCTGACCAAGCGCGGCGGCAGACTGGTGGTAGACAATCGCGGGACAGACCCGCAGGCGGGCGCGATCAGCTTGACGTTCGGGCCGTTCTCGGGCGCGGTGTTCGCCGCACTGACCTCGCAGCTCGCCGCCGATCTCTCCGGAGTCAATGGCGGGGTCTATCGCTGCGTCGAATTCGATCTGGAGCCGGGGCTGCTGTCCAGCCCGAACCACCCCGCTCCGATTTCCTACACCGGCGCGGCTCCGGTCGGCGCGTGTATTTATGCTGCGGTGATCGCGGTCGGCAAGATGATTTCGTGCAGCCGCGATCCCGAGGTGCGCGCGCTGGCGCTGGGTCCGACGATCCCGCATTTCTACACCAACGGGCTGGAATTCGACCGTCCGGGCGGCGGGCTTGAGCTTTTCAGTTCGCTCGATGGCATGTTCGGATCGCTGGGCGCGATGCCGCACCGCGATGGCGTCGCGGCGGGCGGGCACTCATGGATTCCGGAGAGTGTCGCCCCAAACATCGAGAACTACGAGCATCAGTCTCCCTTGCTGTTCCTCTATCGCCGCCATCTCGACGCCGGAGCCGAGGGGGCGGGGCGGACGCGCGGTGGAGTCGGCGTCGAGCAGGCCTTCGTGCCCTATGGCGTAACGCATGGGCGCGCGCCCTCGCACATGAACGAGAGCTTCCCCAAGAGTCAGGGCCAGTGGGGCGGCAATCCGGGTTCGCGTTCGTTCTTCCGTATCCACCGCAAGACCGGGATCGAAGGACGGCTGGCGCAAGGCCAAGTGCCCGAGCGATCGGATGAAATCGGCGGCGAAGTGACACCGCTTGCCTACAAGGGACCGAGCGAGCCGCTTGGCCCTGACGACGTGATCGAGTGGGCTACTCCGACCACGGCTGGCTGGGGCGATCCGCTGTCACGCGATGTGGCCATGGTCGAAGCCGATGTAGCGCGCGGCCATCTGCTGCCCGAAGTGGCGAAAAGAGTGTTCGGCGTGGTCTTCGCACCGGATGGCAAGACCGACCCGGACGCGACGGCCACGCTGCGACGGGCGATGCGGGCCGAGCGCATGGGTCGTGAGCCGTCGCGCGATCTTGCGGCACTCGATGCGCAATACGATGGACTGGTAGTCGGCGATGCGCTGGTGTTGCGCCAAGGCCGCTGGGCCTGCCGCTGCGGCGAGGATCTTGGCGCGGCGCATGACAATTACAAGCACACCGCAGTGATGGCGGAAGCGCCGGTTCAGCAGCTTGCAAGCGAATTCGTCTCCGACGATCCGGAAATGGCCGACCTCATGGTCCTGCGCCAGTTCCTGTGCCCCGGTTGCGGAGTGCGGATCGACACCGAACTGGTCCGCGCGGGAGACCCCGTCCTGCATGACGTCAGGATCGAGGAGAGCTGACAGGGGAGCGTTCGTCGATGGCGTTGAGGCATTCCCGTTCGTGTCGAGCGCAGTCGAGACACAATAGCGCCGGGCTCACGCCTCTCGACTTCGCTCGAGGCGAATGGTTCCGCGCCTTGACTCTAGAACGACCTAGGCAGGCCAAGCTCGTGCGTGGCAACATGCGAGAGGATCAGGTTCGTCGAAACCGGCGCGACCTGATAGAGCCGCGTCTCGCGGAACTTGCGCTCGATGTCGTATTCCTCGGCAAAGCCGTAGCCGCCGTGGGTCTGAATGCACATGTCGCCCGCCGCCCATGAGGCCTCAGACGCAAGCAGCTTGGCCATGTTCGCTTCCGACCCGCAGGGCTCGCCTGCCTCGAACAGGCTCGCGGCGCGCTCGACCATGCCCGCCGCAGCCTCGGTCTGAATGTGGGCGCGAGCGATCGGGAATTGCACGCCCTGATTTTGCCCGATCGGCCGGCCGAAGACCTCGCGCTCGCGGGCGTAGCGACTTGCGCGGTCCACAAAGAACCTCGCGTCGCCGATGCATTCGGCGGCGATCAGGATCCGCTCGGCGTTCATCGCATCGAGGATGTAGCGAAAGCCCTCGCCCTCCTCGCCGATCAGGTTGCTGACCGGCACCCGCACATTGTCGAAGAACAGCTCGGTCGTGGCATGGTTCATCATCGTGCGGATCGGCCGGATCGTCAGCCCCTTGCCCTGTGCGTCGCGCAGATCGACCAGCAGGACCGACATGCCCTGCGTGCGCTTCTCGCACTCCTCGCGTGGTGTGGTGCGCACAAGCAGCAGCATCAGGTCGGAATGCTCGGTGCGCGAGATCCAGACTTTCTGGCCATTGACGACAAAGTCATCGCCTTCGCGCACGGCGCGGGTCTTGAGCCGCGTCGTATCGGTACCGCTTTCAGGCTCGGTGATGCCGAACGCCTGGAGGCGCAGCTCGCCACTGGCGATGCGGGGCAGGTAGTGCCGCTTCTGCTCCTCGCTGCCGTGGCGCAGCAGCGTGCCCATCGTATACATCTGCGCATGGCAGGCGGCGGCATTGCAGCCGCTCGCGTGAATTTCATCGAGCACCGCGCAGGCCGCCGACAGCGGTAGTCCCGAGCCGCCGTATTCTTCCGGTATCAGCAGCGAGAGCCAGCCCGCATTGCCCAGCGCCTCGACGAATTCGGCAGGATAGGCGCGTTCCCGGTCCAGCGCGCGCCAGTATTCGCCCGGATAGTCCGCGCACAGCCTGGCCACCGCATCGCGAACATCGCCGAATCGTCCGGCGAACATCATCGGTTCGTGCGATGCCCGGTCACTCGAATTCCCGGATCACATGATTGATCGATTCCTTGGCGTCGCCGAACAGCATTCGGGTGTTCTCCTTGAAGAACAGCGGATTGTCGACGCCCGCGAACCCCGACGCCATCGAGCGTTTCAGGACGAACACGGTCCGCGCCTGATCGACATTGATGACCGGCATGCCGTAGATCGGGCTGCTTTCCGTCTCGCGCGCGGCGGGATTGACCACGTCGTTCGCGCCGATGACGATGGCGACATCGACCGTGGGCATGCGGTTGTTGATCTCGTCCATTTCGAGCAGCAAGTCGTAGGAAACATCGGCTTCGGCGAGCAGCACGTTCATGTGCCCCGGCATGCGGCCCGCAACCGGGTGAATACCGTAGATCACTTCGCAGTCGTTCTCTTCCAGCAACTCCTGCAATTCCTTGACCGCGTGCTGGGCCTGCGCGACCGCCATGCCGTATCCGGGAATGACCGCGACGCAGCTTGCCGCTTCGAGCATGTAATAGGCATCCTGCGCTTCGATGGGCCGGACTTCGCCCTCGATCGTCTCGCTCGCTGTCGAGACGCTGCCGAAGCCGCTGAACAGCACATTGCCGAGCGAACGGTTCATGGCCTTGCACATGATCTGCGTCAGGATGATGCCGCTCGCGCCCACCAGCGATCCCGCCACGATCAGGATCATGTTGTTGATGGCGAAGCCCGCGGCGCAGGCGGCCAGCCCCGAATAGCTGTTGAGCAG
>JAGREJ010000018.1:10166-13608 GCA_020446595.1 Novosphingobium sp.
GCATAGAGCCAGTTGTGATTTGTCGGCTCGATGCAGAACATCACCGCGCTGGCGACAATCGCCAGCACCAGCAGTCCATTGACGATCTGCTGGCCGGAAAAGACCATGGCCTTGCTTGGAATGGTTTCGGACAGCTTGCCCCAGGCGACGACGCTGCCGGTGAATGTCAGCCCGCCGATCAGGATCGACAAGGCCACGGTGACGAGCGTGAACAGGCCGAGTTCCACCTCGTAGAGCACGGCCCAGCCGACGAGCAGGCTGGCGAGCCCGCCGAACCCGTTGAACAGCGCGACCATTTCCGGCATCGCAGTCATCGCTACCAGGCGTGCGCTGAGAGCGCCGATGATCGCCCCGACAACCACGCCCAGCGCGATCCAGTGATATTCGATAATGCCCTGATCGAGCAGTGCGGCAACGACCGCGATCAGCATGCCCACCGCGCTGATAAGGTTGCCGCGCCGCGCCGAGGCGGGTGAGCCCAGCAGCTTCAGCCCGAAAATGAACAGCGCCGATGCGACGACATAGGCGAGGTTTATCAGCAGTGCGCCGCTCACTTGCCCTTGGCCTTCTTCCTGAACATGCCAAGCATGCGGTCGGTCACCAGATAGCCGCCGACCACGTTGATGGTCGCGAGGATGACGGCCAGCACGCCCAGTATCGTCGCAAGTTGCGCATGGCCGCCGCCGGCCGATCCCAGCGCGCCCACCAGCGTGATCCCCGATATGGCGTTGGACCCGGACATCAGCGGTGTGTGCAGCGTCGCGGGCACCTTGCTGATGAGTTCGAATCCCAGAAAGATCGACAGCATCAGGATGAAGGTCAGGAAAGCCGCTTCCATATCAATTCGCACGCCCCAATTGCACGGCATGAAAGTTCAGGCCGCCTGTATTCTAAGCACAGGAGTTGATTGCAGACCAGCGGTTGTTCGATGCCGGAGCGTCTGATCGGGCAGGCGAACCGGATCAATCGGGCAGGCACCGCCCCGTCTGCGTCTGCTCCTCCGGCGTCGCGCCGACAGCATGGCAGAAGATCGCCTCCTTGATCGCGGCGGGGCCGGGCACCTGAACGTGCTGGCCATCGGCGAAGAACGGTCCTTCGAACCAGGTTGCACCCTCGTCGAAATAGATCGAGGCCACGTTCGCATCGGGGGCGTTGGCGATGAACAGCACGTTCTTCTCTTTCGAGCGCGGATCGACCAGCGGCTGCTTTGCCAGCATGCCTTCGGCGCAGGCCTGGACGAGAGCTTCGGTGAAATTCGCGTCGAGCTTGGTGCGGGCGGTCGTCCCCACCGCGAAGTTCTCTCGACCTTCGGTGAAACGCTCGGGCGGCACGTCGAGGGTGACCTTGGCGCAATCGGCGGGGGCGGGGGCGGCGGCGATGGGAGTTTCACCAGCCTCAGCGGTTGACTGGTCCCCGGTAGGATCGCCGGAACAGGCCGATGCCAGCAGTGCGGCGGCGGCAATGAAGATGGGTCGAATCATGCGCATGGCTCCTATTCTCGGCCGCTCAACCGTCTGACTCCGGCGCAGCAAGTTCCTTGCATTTTTCCGGCTTTTCAACGGTATAGACAAGCCCTGCGGTGCGCCAGCGATCGTCGCGCCTTACAAGCGAGAAGGCATCGATGCCGCAATGGCTAAGCTTGCCGGAAATCGAGAAGCGATAGGGCACCCAGACCTGCGCGATCGGGCCGCGCTGGAACAGGGTGGGAATGCCCAGCCGCTCGGACATCACCGGTCCATCGCCTTCGTCAGGCTCGCGCAATTTGGCGAATGTGGTCACTGTCTGGCCGGGTTTGGCCGGATCGCGAATGTCGTGACGGACCATGGAACCTTCACGCTCGAGCAGCGCATCGAGGGCTTCGTGGTCGTTTGAGGCCAGCGCATCGATCAGCGAATTGACCGATTCGAGGATTTCGGTGCGCTCGTCTCCGGGCAGCGGTGGCGGGGTGGCCATTGCGCTTGCGGGGAGCAGGAGCAGGGCGGGCATGGCAACGGATCGCAGCATTTCATTTACTCCTTCACATCCTGAACACACCGAACTGTGGTCTTTCGGGTATCGGCGCTTCGAGGCAAGCCGCCAGCGACAGGCCAATCACATCGCGGGTCTGCACCGGATCGATCACCCCGTCATCCCAGATTCGCGCGGTGGCGTAATAGGGGCTGCCTTCCTCTTCGTATTTCTCGCGAATCGGGGCCTTGAATGCCTCGGCTTCCTCGGGCGACCACTTGTCGGCATCGCGATGGACCGTCGCCAGCACCGATGCCGCCTGTTCGCCGCCCATCACCGAAATGCGTGCATTGGGCCACATGAACAGGAAGCGCGGCGAATAGGCGCGTCCGCCCATGCCATAATTGCCCGCGCCGAAGCTGCCGCCGATTACCACCGTCACTTTTGGCACCGTCGCGGTGGCTACCGCCGTCACCAGCTTGGCGCCGTGCTTGGCGATGCCCTCCGCCTCATACTTGCCGCCGACCATGAAGCCGGAAATGTTCTGTAGGAACAGCAGGGGAATACGCCGCTGGCAGGCCAGTTCGATGAAATGCGCGCCCTTCTGCGCGCTTTCCGAAAACAGCACGCCGTTATTGGCCAGAATGGCGACGGGCATGCCGTGGACATGGGCGAAACCGCAGACCAGCGTCGAGCCGTAGAGCGCCTTGAACTCGTGAAACTCGCTGCCATCGACGATTCGCGCGATGACCTCGCGCACTTCGTAAGGCGCGCGCACGTCCTCGGGGACCAGGCCGTAAAGCTCCTCGGCGGCATATTTCGGCGGGCGGGGGTCGCGCAGCTTTACGTCCGCCGCCGCGCCGGTGTTCGCGCCAAGGTGGCTGACGATGTCGCGCAGGATCGTCAGCGCATGCTCGTCGTTGTCGGCAAGATGATCGACCACGCCGGACTTGCGCGCATGCAGGTCGCCGCCGCCCAGTTCCTCGGCGGAGATGACTTCGCCCGTTGCTGCCTGCACCAGCGGCGGCCCGGCAAGGAAGATCGTGCCCTGTTCGCGCACGATCACCGTCTCGTCGCACATCGCCGGCACATAGGCCCCGCCCGCCGTGCACGACCCCATGACGCAGGCGATTTGCGGAATGCCGCGGGCCGACATCTGCGCCTGATTGTAAAAGCTGCGCCCGAAATGATCGCGGTCGGGGAAGATCTCGGCCTGCATCGGCAGGAACGCGCCGCCGCTGTCGACAAGGTAGATGCACGGCAGGCGGTTTTCCGCCGCGATCTCCTGCGCGCGCAGGTGCTTCTTGACGGTCAACGGATAATAGGTGCCGCCTTTCACCGTGGCGTCGTTGCACACGATCATGCACTGGCGGCCCGAGACGCGGCCAATGCCAGTGATCACGCTCGCCCCCGGTGCCTCGTCGCCGTACATGCCGTTCGCCGCAAGCTGGCTCAATTCGAGGAACGGCGAGCCGGGATCGAGCAGCCGCTCGAC
>JAGREJ010000201.1:0-4265 GCA_020446595.1 Novosphingobium sp.
TCGGCGATCACCTGGAAATATCCGAGCTGCGTCCTCAATGGCGAGGATTCGGTCGGCGAGTTCTACTCGGTCGCGGTCACGAACAATTTCCAGCAGGCCGATACCGGCACCAAGATGATCCACAACGGCAAGGGATCGCGTTCGACGATCATTTCCAAGGGGATCAGCGCGGGCAAGTCGAACAATACGTACAGGGGTCTGGTGCGCGTCGGCGCCTCGGCGGATGGCGTACGCAATTTCACCCAGTGCGATTCGCTGCTGCTCGGCCATGAATGCGGCGCGCATACCGTGCCCTATATCGAGGTGAAGAACCCCTCTGCGCAGATCGAGCACGAGGCGACCACCAGCAAGATCTCCGACGACCAGCTGTTCTACGCCACGCAGCGCGGACTCGACGCCGAGGAAGCCGTGGCGCTGATCGTCAACGGCTTCGCCAAGGAAGTGCTGCAGCAATTGCCGATGGAATTCGCGGTCGAGGCGCAGAAGCTGCTTGGGATTTCGCTCGAAGGGAGCGTGGGGTGACCGACAAGAAGACCCTTCAACTGCGCGATCCTTCGGAGCAGACCGAAGCACCGGCGCTCAAGAAAAAGGGCCGCGGATGGGAAATTTCCGAGAAGCGGCTCGATGCGCTGCACGCGCAGGCGCGCGAGATGCGACGCCATTCGAGCGAGGCGCACAAGGTGCTGGCCAAGCGTTTCGCCGAAGCCGATCTCGGGCGCTACAAGTTCACGCGCCACGCGGTGGTCGGCTCGGCCATCGTCGATTTCAATTGCCATCCTCTCGGCATGGCAATCGCGATCGACGAAGCCGATGCGAACGAAGCGATCGCCAAGCGCCGGGACAAGAGCCTTGAATCAGTCGGCATCCGGGTGATGCGGATCAAGGCGGAGGACATCCTCGAGAATATCGATCCGGTGCTCGAACGGATCACCGCGGGCATGCGCATGCGCATCGCCGACAGGCAGGAAGCGCGCCGCGCGCACCGCGAAACATTCGGCTCGTCGCGTCGGAGGTCCGAATAATGAAGCGTGTGCTCACCGTGTCGTTACTGGCGACGGCCCTGCTCGGGTCGGTCGCCCATGCGTCCGACGCGGATCGGCAGGAGAGTGCTGAAAAGCGGCTGCGTGGCTGCATCGCGGCTGGTGCTTCGACCGCACCAAAGGCCTCTCTCGCAAACGCCATCCAGCATGTTCGCGCCTTCTGCGGCCCGCAGATCGGAGACGTCGCCGAGATTCGCGTGTCGGAAGCGACCGAGGGCCTGAGTGGCGAAGAGGCCGAGGAAGCCAGGGTGCGCACCATTCGCGAACTGAACAACGAGATCGCTTATGCGGTCGCCAACTTTACCGGACTGATCCCGTAATATGCTCCAGATCGAAAACCTCCACGCCACAGTTGGCGGCAAGGAAATCCTCAAGGGCCTGACGCTCACGGTCTCTGCGGGCGAGGTCCATGCGATCATGGGGCCGAACGGCGCGGGCAAGTCGACGCTGTCCTATGTGCTGGGCGGGCGGCCCGGATACGAAGTGACGCAAGGCTCGGCTACGCTTGACGGGCAGGATCTGCTTGCGCTCGAACCGCATGAGCGGGCGGCGGCAGGGCTGTTCCTCGGCTTCCAGTATCCGGTCGAAATTCCCGGCGTCTCCTTCGTCCAGTTCCTGCGCGAGGCCGCGAACGCGCAGCGCAAGCAACGCGGCGAGGAGCCGTTGTCGGGCGGAGAATTCCTCAAGCTCGCGAAGGAGAAGGCCGCGCTGCTTCGTCTCGACATGGACATGCTCAAGCGCCCGGTGAATGTCGGCTTTTCGGGTGGCGAGAAGAAGCGCGCCGAGATGGTGCAGATGGGCATTCTCGATCCCTCGTTCGCCGTGCTCGACGAAACCGATTCGGGCCTAGACATCGATGCGCTGCGCGTCGTCGGCGAAGGGATCAACGCGATCATGCGCAAGCCGGACAAGGCGGTGCTGCTCATCACGCACTACCAGCGCCTGCTCGACTATGTGAAGCCCGACGCGGTGCACGTTCTGGCGGGCGGACGGATCGTGAAAAGCGGCGGACCCGAACTGGCGCTGGAGCTTGAAGAACAGGGCTACGAGGCGGTTGCATGAGCGAAGCTCTTGCCCATCCAACAACGCACGATGAAGCGTGGCGCTACGCCGATGGCGACTGGCTCGCCAAGGCCGACCCGGTGCAGCTTTCGCACTGGCACGAGCACGAGGTTCCCGCCGGAGAGACCGAACGCGGATTCGCCCTGGTCGAACCGCATGAGGGCAGCAAGGTCGACCGGCTGCGCGTGCATGTTGGCGCACATGCGCGTTACGAGCATTTCGTCATCAATGCAGGCGCGTTGTACACGCGATGCGAGCTCGATGTAGTGCTGGAGCAAGGCGCGCATTTCGAGCTGGGCGGGGTGATTCTTGGCGGCGGCGAGGCGCGGGCAGAGATCGTCACCCGCGTCGTCCATGCGCCCGAAGCGACATCGAATCAGGTGGTGCGCGCGGTGCAGTGGGGTCGTTCGGTCGGCAATTTCCTTGGCCGGATCGAGATTCCGCGCGATTCGCAACAGGTTGATGCGGCACAGAATTTCAAGGCGATCCTGCTCGAAGCGGGCGCTTCGGCCAATGCCAAGCCCGAGCTCGAAATCTACGCCGACGATGTGAAAGCCGCGCATGGCGCCGCAATCGGCGCGCTCGACCAGACGGCTGCGTTCTACATGGCCTCGCGCGGGATAGCGCCGGAAGCTGCGCGCCGATTGCTGGTCCGCGCTTTCATCGCCGACGCCTTTGTCTCTGTAAAACATGAAGAAATGCGCGACGACCTGCTTGAACAGGCGCTGCATTATCTGGAAGGGGCGGCGCTGTGAGCACCGCGACTCTCACCCGCCGCGCCGAGTTTCCCGGCCTGCTGACGCCGCAGGGCAAGCCTTGGCATTACCTTGACAGCGCCGCGACCGCGCAGAAGCCGCAAGCGGTGATCGATGCCATGTCGCGCGCACTGGGCGAGGACTATGCCACGGTGCATCGCGGCGTTTACGCGCGCTCGGCGGAAATGACGCTGGCCTACGAGGCCGCGCGGAGGAGAGTCGCTTCGTTCCTTGGCGGCGAGGAAAACGAGATCGTCTTCACGCGCGGCGCGACCGAGGCGATCAACCTGGTCGCGCAGACATGGGGCGCGGCGAACCTGAAAGCGGGCGACCGCGTGCTGCTCTCCACGTTGGAGCATCACTCGAACATCGTGCCCTGGCAATTGCTGCGCGACCGTATCGGCATCGAGATCGATGTCTGCCCGCTGACCGAGGACGGGCGGATCGATCTCGATGCAGCGGAGGCGATGCTCACACCTGCGCACAAGCTGGTAGCCATGGCGCACGTCTCCAACGTGCTCGGCTCCATGCTCGATGTGCGGCGGGCGGCGGACATCGCTCACCGAGTGGGTGCGTTGCTGCTGGTGGATGGCTGTCAGGCCGTGCCGCGCCTGCCGGTCGATGTCATGGCGCTGCAATGCGATTTCTATGTCTTTTCGGCGCACAAGCTCTACGGGCCGACAGGTATCGGCGCGCTGTGGGCGAGAGCGGAACTGCTCGATGCAATGCCGCCATGGCAGGGTGGCGGTTCGATGATCGACCGCGTGACCTTCGAGAAGACCACCTATGCGCCAGCGCCACAGCGGTTCGAGGCTGGCACGCCCGCGATTGCCGAGGCGATCGCGCTGCATGCGGCGATCGATTACGTCGAGGCGGTCGGGCTTGAGGCGATCCACGCGCATGAGGCCGATCTCGTCCGGCAATTGCGCGGCGAATTGTCCCGGATCAATTCGGTGCGCCTGTTCGGTCCGGAAGAGTCGGCGGGGATCGTCAGCTTCGCGCTCGACCATATTCACCCGCACGATGTCGGTACCATCCTCGACGAGGAGAACGTCGCGATCCGTGCCGGGCACCACTGCGCCCAGCCCTTGATGGACCACCTTGGCGTGCCCGCGACGGCGCGCGCCAGCTTCGGCTTGTATAGTGACGAAAGCGATATTGCCGCCCTGCTCAAGGGTATCGAGCGCTGCCAGAGGATTTTCGGATGAGCGAAGAACAGCCCCAGGATCAGGTCGAAGGGCAGGCGCCGGAGCAGGCCCAAGAGCCGGCAATGCCCAAGCCGCCTCGCGCGCGGGTGTCCGACGCGCCATTGCCTGAAGCATCCGGGCCGGAGGAATCGGCGGGCGAGAAGCTGGCGCGCAAGCGCGACTATCTCGAAGGCTTCCTTGCCGAAAAGCCGCAGGGCGTG
>JAGREJ010000201.1:4512-7413 GCA_020446595.1 Novosphingobium sp.
TGGGATCCGCCGTGGGACATGGCCAAGATGAGCGACGAAGCCAAACTCGAACTGGGAATGCTGTGATGGCTGACGAAACGAAAACCCGCGCGCGCCCTGCCGCCGTAACTTTGACCTCAGGCGCCGAAGCGCGCGTCGCCGAACTGATGGCCAAGGCTCCCGAGGGGACCATCGGCGTCAAGCTTTCGACTCCGCGCCGCGGCTGTTCGGGGCTCGCCTATTCGGTCGATTACGTCACCGAGGCGAACCCGATCGATGAGAAGATCGAGACGCCGGGCGGGCTGTTCTTCATCGATGCCGCCTCCGTGCTTTACCTGATCGGCAGTACGATGGACTGGCAGGAAGACGATTTCACCGCCGGGTTCGTGTTCGACAATCCCAACGCGACCGGCTCGTGCGGCTGCGGCGAGAGTTTTACCGTTTAAAGCCGGACTCTTCGGCGAGGAAGTCCAGCAGCGCCTGATCGTATTCGTCGATCCGGCCATTGCCGTCGATCCTGCCTTCGAGCCAGGTCTGTTCGGTCAGGTCGACCTTGCGGGCTTCGTCGATGCGGTCGTCGAGGGCCGGACCTTCGTCCTTCTTGCCCAATGCAGACGAGAACGCGTCGAAGAAATTGTCGCGCAGCACCGACTTGCCCATGCGCTTGGCAAAAGAGCCCAGCGACGAGCTCGTATCGTTCATGAACGCTTCGAGTTCGGCGGCGCGGTCGCGCGAAAGCGCCTCGTAGGACGAGAAGCCCGCGAGATAATTGCCGACGCCCTGCACAAACAGACGTTTCCACTCGGGCGCATTGTCCGCGCCGAGCGTGGCATCCTTGATGCGATAGAGCAGTTCGGCCTCGGACCGGCTGATCCCGGCGGGTCGCTCGCTGCCGCTGGCGAACAGCAGGCGGCGCAGCAACTGCGCCTCTGCCTGGGTGACATTGCCTTTTTCAAGCGCGCCGCCGCTGCGGGTCGGTCCTTCGCCGGTCAGCACGGCCTGTTCGATCTGGTTCAGCGCATAGTCGTGCATTGCCTGCGGCACCGACAGCGCGCGCTCGTAGAGCCGCACCAGCAGCTCAAGCTCGGTCAGGCTTTCGAGCCTGCCGTCATGGTCGATCCGCTCGATCAGCCACTTGCCCTGTTCCTCGCTCACATAGCCTTTCGGCTCGATGGCGTTGATGATGAATTCGCCCAGCGCCTCGACGAAGAAATCGGACCATTCCGTGCTCGGCGCCGCGATCTCGTCGTTGATCGCGAACAGCGTTTCCGCCTCGTCCGGCACGATCCGGCCATCGCCCCAGCCCGCGCGGCGTAGCGACAGGATTTCGTCGGCGGTGATTTGACCGTCGGCAGCGACCTTGGTGGCCAGATCGCGGAAATGCATGCTCATGTTTTCTGAACCCCAAGTTCATGTGGTCGCATTGCTGGTGCGAAAAACGGGTATCCACCCTTCGACAGGCTCAGGGCAGGCTTTCCGCGGAATGCTCCAATTGGGGCGCAGTATCGCCAAACAAGCTTAAATCCCGGTTACCGTCCTCCCGAGGCGCGCAACGCATTGACGCAGGCGGCTTTATCGACATCGCGGCCATCGCTGCGACGCGCTTCGACATAGGTCGCAAGCGGATCGCGCGAGCGCGAGGTGGGATAGAGATAAATATCGAGAATACAGGCGGTTCCGGTAAACTGCAGCTTGCGCGCATCGCCTTCCCAGACATCGAGCCGGGGCTGGCCGAACTGTCCGACGAGCTGCCCCTGCGTTGCCCCCACGACCTGTTCGAGGCCCGGCTCCATGCGAAACTGGGGATCGCGCAGCGGTGTCGTGATCGGCGCGCGCACCGGCGGTCGCTTGGTGCTGACAGTGCCCTTGCCGCCTGTCGATCCGCCGCTCGAGGCGCAGGCCGAAAGCGCGAGCGCCAGCAGGCAGGGAATCGCGGTCCGGTGCAGTGCGAGGCGTTTGCGAGACATGATGCTGCCATGACAGCAGGCTACGCGCTGTCAATGGCCTGACGGCCTTGCACAGGCAGGGCGGGCGCGTTAGGGCCGCGCCTCATCGCATTCTCCCCGGACAAGGAACCCCCATGAGCGCCACGCGGCCAGCAGCCACGTTCGATGTCGTCGGCATCGGCAATGCCATCGTCGATGTCATGGCCCCCGCAGATGACTCCACGATCGAGGCGCTCGGCATGTCGCGCGGCGGAATGATGCTGATCGATACCGACCGTGCCCACAAGCTCTATGCGGCGATGGGACCGGCCAGGGAAATCTCGGGCGGCTCGGCGGCCAACACGCTGGCCGGCCTTGCCAGCCTTGGCGCAAACTGCGCCTTCATCGGTCAGGTCGCGCAGGACCAGCTGGGCGAGGTCTTCGCGCATGATATCCGCGCCACCGGCATACGCTTTGCCGTGCCTGCCCGGCCCGGCGATCCGCCGACGGCGCGCTGCCTGATCTTCGTTTCGCCCGATGGCCAGCGCACGATGAACACCTATCTCGGCGCTTCGCAATTCCTGCCTGCCGAGGCGCTGGACGAGGCGCTGATCGCCGATGCGAAGATCCTCTATCTCGAAGGCTACCTGTGGGATCCGGAAGAGCCCCGCGCGGCGATGAAGAAGGCTATCGCGGCAGCAAAGGGCGCGGGGCGCGAGGTCGCCTTCACCCTGTCCGACGCTTTCGTGATCTCGCGGCATGGCGACGATTTCAGGGCGCTGATCGAGGCTGGCGAAATCGACATTCTGTTTGCCAACGAGAACGAGCTGGCGGCGCTCACCGGCGAAGACGATTTCGAGACCGGGCTGGTCGAACTTGCGGCCAAGGTGCCGACGCTGGTCGTCACACGCAGCGAGAAGGGCGCGGTGGCCACTTCGGGAAGCGCGCGCGCGCAGGTTCTCGCCGAGCCGATCGCGCAGGTCGTCGATACGACCGG
>JAGREJ010000202.1:0-4158 GCA_020446595.1 Novosphingobium sp.
TCGCCAATGCCGAGGAATGCGATTGCTTCCTCGGGCGCGATCCAGCGGCGATCCTCGGGGACCAGACGCCAGCCGTAGAGCAGGTTGCCGATAACGCTGTGGTGCGGGAACAGCCGGTTGTCCTGAAACACATAACCGCAGGCCCGCTGCTCCGGTTTGAGGTCGATCCCCGCATGGCTGTCGAACAGGGTCCGACCCTCTACGACGATGCGGCCTTGCTCGGGCCGCAGCAGACCCGCCACGGCATCGAGAACGCTCGTCTTGCCCGCGCCAGAAGGACCGAACAGCGCGGTCAGGCCGTCGAGGGCGATGAAGCTGCCGTGGATGCGGCGACCGCCTCGTCTGACGACAATATCGACTTCAAAGGACATGGCCGGTCCTTGCCGCGTGGCCGCGCCGCGCCAGTGCCTCGGAAGCAACCAGTGCGATCAGCGAAAGCGCCACCGATATGATGGCGAGCCGTGTCGCCATGGTCTCGCCGCCGGGCACCTGCAAAGCGGTGTAGATGGCGAGAGGCAGGGTGCGCGTTTCTCCGGGTATGTTGGAAACGAAGGTGATCGTCGCGCCGAATTCACCGATCGAGCGCGCGAAACCGAGCACCATGGCGGCCAGCACACCCGGCAGGCTGAGCGGCAGCGTGATTTCGAAGAAGCTGCGCCATGGCCCCGCGCCCAGTGTGCGCGCCGCGCCTTCGAGCTTGCGGTCGACGCCTTCGATGGAAAGGCGGATCGCCCGCACCATCAGCGGCAGCGCCATGATCGCTGCGGCAATCGCCGCACCGGTCCAGCGGAACATGACAGTGGCGCCAAACAGACTATCGAGCGCACGACCCACCGGGCCTTGCGCGCCGAAGGCCAACAACAGCAGCCAGCCGGTAACGACCGGGGGAAGGACCAGCGGAAGATGAACTATCGCATCGAGCAGCACCCGTCCGGCGAAGCGTTTGCGCGCCAGCACCCATGCGAGCGCGAAGGCGAGCGGAAGCGTCAGCAGCATGGCCACAATGCTGACCTTGAGCGACAGGGCAACGATCTGCCATTCGGCTTCGCTCAGCATCAGGGAGCGATTCCCACTGTGAAGCCATGCTTGCGGAACACGGCGCTTGCCTCGTCCGAAAAGAGGAAGGCCAGGAAGTCGCCGGCCTGCGGGTTCGTCGATTGCGAAACCAGCGCCGCGGGATAGACGATCGGTGCATGATGCCCCGCGGCGAACCTGTGCAGCACCTGCACTTGCGGCTGCGCTTTCGCATCGGTCAGATAGACAATGCCGAGCGCCGCATCCCCGCGAGCCACCAGTTCGAGCGCCAGCCGCACGTTCTCCGCCGGCACGGTCCTTGCTGACACGGCATCCCACACGCCCAGACTTTCCAGAGTCTGCTTCGCATAGCGCCCGGCCGGGACTGCCTCCGGATCGGCGACGGCAAGACGACCCTGTCCAAGCGCGCCGATGAGCGTGCGCGAATCGATCGTGTCCAGCGGCTTGCCACTACTGGTCGGCCCTACAAGGACCAGACTGTTGCCAAGCAGGTCGCGGCGTGAGTTTCCCTTGATGTGCCTGCCAGCGGCAAGGTGGTCCATCCATTGTT
The DNA here is from genome assembly GCA_020446595.1 of Novosphingobium sp. Lineage (GTDB taxonomy): Bacteria > Pseudomonadota > Alphaproteobacteria > Sphingomonadales > Sphingomonadaceae > Novosphingobium. Next base: position 1,586 of record JAGREJ010000202.1, read on the forward strand.
CGTCGGCGGCGATGAACAGGTCGGCGGGTGCGCCAACTTCGATCTGGCGGGCCAGAGAGGAGGTGCCGGCAAAGGACAGCACTGGCGCGGGATGACCCTTGGCAGTCCAGGCCTCAGCCGCTTCCGTCAGAGCGTCCTGAAGGCTCGATGCGGCGAGCACGACCGGTCCTTTCTGTGTTTCGCGCGCTGGTGAGCATGCGGAGACGAAGACAAGGACGAAGACCGTCAGAAGGGAAAACAGGATGCGCATCTATATACCGCCGTATATAGATCGGTCTTCCTAGCCAACCCGTTTTCGTGCGGTCAGGCGTTCGCCTCAAGGAATGCGACGAGCACGCTTGCGACAAGATCCGGCTGCTCGGGCAGGATTGCATGGCCGCATCGGGCGATCTCGACATATTGCACCCGCTCGCCAAGCAGCATGGCGAACTCGTGCCCCGCTCTTCGCGGAAACATCGCATCGTCTAGCGGATGAACGACCAGCATGGGCGCCTCGCCTGCCATCGCCCATTCGGCGGGATCGGATCGCTGCATCGCTGCGGAAATCGCACTTGCCTCCGGATACCAGCCATGGAGCCAGGAACTGGCATCGTTTCCGGGTGCGAAGAACACCACGCCGATACTCTCCAGCCTCTGCTCGTCGGACAGGCTCTCGTCATGGCAGCGGGCGAAATGGCGCATCACTTCGGCATCGGGCGGATAGGCATCGACGTTGTGCCCGCCGACCGGCATGGCGGTGACCGTGCGGACGCGGTCGGGATGGAAGCTGGCCGTCGCGCGCGCGACCGTATTGCCCAGCGCGTGGCCGACAAGGTGCGCGGTTCCGTTTGCCAGTTGGTCGATGACGGCTGCGACATCCGCGGCGACATCGCGAAAGGTGAGGCTCGCCTCGGGGCTTGAACTGTTTCCGGCCCCGCGAGGGTTGACCGCGAGCGAGCGGTATCCGGCCTTGGCCAGCGCCGCCTGAAGAAGCGCGAAATCCTCCGCCCCGCGACCCGCCGAAGGCAGTAGCACCACGTCCGGCCCTTCGCCTTCGATCAGAACCTCGATGCGAACGTCAGGTGCGCTGCCTTCCACCAATGTCCGCATGCGCTCGCTCCCCTGCGGCTCAATCCTCGGCGAGATACTGCCGCATCGCCTTGTGGAAATGGTAGACCGTCGTCTCCTCGCGCGGATTGAGGTTTACCCCCTTCCAAATCCGCGACCGGGTTCCCTGCTGCACCGCGAGCAGGTTGGCGAAGTCCTGTTCGAGGAACGGACACTGGCCCTTGAACGATTCGAGCGTGGCGTAGACCTCACGCGGCGGACGGGGCTCTTCTCCCGGTGCGAAACGCGCCAGCGCCCACACGTCCATGATCGAATGGCCGGGTTTTTCGGGATCGGGACGGAAGCGATACCACAACCCGCCATCGACAGTCGGCAGGATCGAGGTGTTGGGAAAGATCTGCCAGGCCGTGCTCGCCATGTCTGCGGGAGTCAGATTCTCGGGCCATTTCTGGCCGCGCGCCTCGATCTCCTCGCGGTGCCATTTCCAGTAGTTCGTGAAAACGTCCGCGTCGGTCGAATCCTCCGGCAAGGTGAGGACTCGTTCGGAGGCAGCCATGCACGGTTCGAGGAACATCGAATAGAGGTCTTCGGACAGGCTCTTCATCCGCTCGTGCCAACGCTGGCGCGGATCGAGATCGTCGCTCGGCACCAGCGTGTACGAGCCATGGGTCGAATGGATTCCCTGATCGAGTTCGCCTGCGCCGCTGGTGTAGCCAAAACGGTTGAGCTGCGGGTGCGTGCCTTCGGTGTGGTAGGCCTCCACGAAGGCTTCGAGCACGAACTTCCAGTCCACCGGGAAATGCAGAACCTTGTACCAGAGCGTGCGGCAGTCATTGAGGTCGAACGGATCGAGCCGCTCGGCGGCGGGGGAAAGAAATTCGCGCAGCGGCGGCGAATCGGGGTTCATCGTCAGCCATACCGCCCCGCCCCAGATGTCGACACGCGGCTGGATCAGCGCAAGCGAGTCGCGCTCGGGCATCTGGCACCCTTCCCAGCCTTCCTCGTTGGGGATGTAGGTCACCTTGCCTTCGAGATCGAAGCGCCAGGCGTGGAACCGGCAGGCAATACCCTTGGCGACATTGCCGTTATAAGCGGTCTTCAATCGCCGCCCGCGGTGCGAGCAGACATTGTAGAAAGCGCGGATCTCGTCGTCGCTCACCCGCACGATCAGGAACGATTCGGTGTCGATCTCGTAATTGACGAAGTCGCCGACATTGGGGATTTCCTCAAGGCGGCAGGCGACTTGCCAGACCTTCGGCCACAGCCGTTCGCGTTCGAGCCGGGGCAGGTCTTCTGCGATGTAGTCGCTCGCCGGGATGAATTCGTGACGCAGCGCATCGATGCCGTCCAGATAGCTGGTCATGGCCCGTTCTCCTCAACCGATGCTCAGCATGTTGACTATTGGGCGGCGAGTCCAGATGGAACCGGTCCATGGAACAAGCCAACGAACCGTTTTTCCGTCGCGAGGGCGACATGCTGATCCCGAACGCCTGCGCCAGGGGGCCGTGGCAGGGCGCGGGCCTGCA
>JAGREJ010000202.1:4236-10031 GCA_020446595.1 Novosphingobium sp.
ATGCCGATGCGGATAACGGTCGATCTCTACCGCGCGCCGGGCATGGTGCCCCTCCATGTCGAGACGCGGCGGGCGCGGGATGCCAAGCGCATCCGGGTGGTCGATGCCGATCTGATTTCCGAAGGGCGCTCAGCGGGTCGGGCGTCGATCCAGTTCCTGCGCCGGGGCGAGCAGCCGCAGGGCAATCCCTGGCACGGCGAGACCTGGTCGGTGCCCCATGCCGACACGCTTCCCGCCGGTGAGCCACGCGACGACACGATGTTCGGCCTGTGGGAAATGCGCTGGGTGGAAGGTTCCATCACTTCGATCGGTCAGCGGCGGTTGTGGATGCGCGAGAACCGCGAGCTTGTCGGCGGCGAGCCGCTTACTCCCTTTGCACGGGTCGCGGTAGGCGCGGACTATGCCAGTCCGCTCGCCAACATGGTTGGTGGCCCCGGCTACACCTTCATCAATTCGGACCTGACCTTCTATCTCGGCCGCCTGCCGCAAGGCGAATGGATCGGGTTCGAGTCCGTGGCTCACGAAGCGAGCGCAGGCGTCGCCATCGGCCACTGCAATCTTTACGACGAGGCGGGACGGATCGGCTGGGCCTCGGCCTGCGGTCTGGCGCAACAGGTGCGCGGAGACGTTGCGGCAAAGGCCTGATCCTTGCGAGTGGCGCGCTAGAGCACCGTCTCTCCGCCCATTCCGGCCGCGATTTCGCTCATATCGAGCTGGCCGGTGACCGCTCCGCCGGTAAAGCCGCCGTCGACCTGAAGCGCCACGCCGTTAACGTAGGACGCCGCCGGGCTGTTGAGGAAGATCAGCGGGCGCGCCTGTTCCTCGGGGGTGGCGAAGCGGTTGATCGGCTGGGTTGTCGCTTCGAGCAACGCCTTGGGCGCCTGCTTCTCGAACTCTGGCATCATCGGCGTCTGGGTTGGGCCGGGCAGGATGCAATTGAGGCGAATGCCGCGCTTGATGAGATGCGCGGCCTCCTTGAAGGTCCAGACAATCAGTGCTTCCTTGCCGAACGAATAGCACTCGAAAATCTGATCCTGATTGTCCTCGCACCATTTGAACCCGCTGGCGAAATCGGGCGTGGCGGCCAGTTCCATGTGCGTCGCGAGTCGGGTCATCCAGGCATTGCCTGCCGTGGATGAGATCGAAGCAATGCCCGAGCCATCTTTCAGCATTGGCGCGACGGCCTGTGTGACCTTGCGCACCGCGAGATAATTGACCTTCATGACGTCCATCACAGGCATGTTGCCCGGCAGGCCCGCGCAGTTGAACAGTGCGTCGAACTCACCTGAAAGCCCCGCCACGGCGGCGTCGATAGAGCCTTCGTCGCGCAGGTCCACCCGGCTGAACGAGGCGAGCGGCAGCGTGCAGTCCTTGTAGTCGAAGCCGTGCACTTCCGCGCCGAGATCGAGCAATATGCGCGCGGTCGCCTCGCCCATGCCCGAGAAACAGCCGCTGACGACTACGCGCTTGCCCCGATAATCCACCAATTCCGTCATGACCTGTTCCTCTCCGCTTTTGGTGAGTGGTATCGGTCTAGTTGAACGTGGGCAAGCCGAGTCGGGACAGCAATCGACCCGACCGCCAGTCACAAGGGTGATTGCGCGGCCTCGCCAAGTCGGGCACGTCGTCACGACATCGGGAGACATTGCCAATGACAAGCAGCACCGTGCGGACAGAAACACCCGTCTACGAGACCGACGAGCCGGTAACCTATGCCGTGGAGGACGCCACCGCGTGGGTCATGCTCAACCGGCCACGTTATCACAACGCGCAGAACGCACAGATGCTCTATGCGCTCGACGATGCCTTTCGCCGCGCGGTCGACGATCCGGCGGTCAAGGTCGTGGTGCTGGGCGGCGAGGGCAAGCATTTCTCCGCCGGGCACGACATCGGTACGCCGGGGCGCGATCTCTCGCTCACTCAGGATCGCCGGTTCCTGTTCCCCGATCATCTCGACAAGCCTGCGGCCGAGTTCCTCTATACGCGCGAGCACGAGGCCTATCTCGGCTTCTGCCGTCGCTGGCGCGAGATCGCCAAGCCGACTGTCGCCATGGTGCAGGGCGGCTGCATCGCCGGTGGGCTGATGCTGGCCTGGGCCTGCGATCTGATCGTCGCTTCGGACGATGCTTTCTTTCAGGATCCGGTGCTGATGATGGGCATCCCCGGTGTCGAATACTGGGCGCACCCTTTCGAACTGCCCCCGCGCATCGCCATGGAGTTCCTGATGCTGGGCGAGCGCATGCCTGCGGCCACCGCGCATCACTATGGCATGGTCAACCGCGTCGTTTCGCGCGATGACCTGCGCGCCGAGACCGCAAGCATCGCCGGAAAGCTTGCCGCCAAGTCAGGCCTGGGGCTGTGGCTCACCAAGCAGGCGATCAATCAGGCCGAAGACCTGCGGGGAAAACGCGCGGCGATGGACGCGGTTTATCACATGCATCACTTTGCCCATGCCCAGAACGATCTGACCGCAGGCAGCTCGATCGGGCATATGGACGCCAAGGCCATGGCGGCAGCGAACAAGAAGCAGGCGGGCGAGAGTTAGGGCTCGCCCGCGCACCCGGCGAGGGCTGATACGCGTCGGTTAGAGTACGATCTCGCGGATCGGATCGCTGCCGTCCCAATCGCGATGCGCGGCCTTGAGCATATCGTTGAGGCCGGGATCGCACTGGATGGCTTCAAGGTAGGTGCCTTGTCCGCCGCCGGTGTCGGCATAGAGCCAGCGGTTGGTGCCCGATCGGCCTTCGATGACGATCGGCATACCTTCCGCCTCGCATTGCTGTTTCAGCGCGTCGATGTCTTCGACGACGATGCAGGTGTGGTGGACGCCTTCCTTCTTGGCGTTGAACCAGTCGGAATATATTGTTTTTTCCGGAGAAGTCTGGCGGATGACCTCGATCTGCATCTCGCCCCACTGACCCAGCGCGATGTCGAGGGTCGGGCGACAATCCTCGCCATAGGCCCTGTGCCATTCGGCCTGGTTGCCGCGCAGGACGAAGAATGGCCCTGCGCCCATCTTGACCCAGTGATTGACGGTCGCGTCGAAATCCTGCGGAACGAAGGCGATCTGCATGATCTCGCCCATTTTCGCTATTGATTGTGCTGTCATCTGTGCATCTCTCCGGTCGTGTTGATTGATCTGCCGGAACCGTCCGACAAATCGCGACGCGGCGCAAGAGGTGTCAGATGATGATCGCTCCGACCGACAGAGTTGTCAGGCCATCGAGGCGGATCGCAAAATCGGCGATCACGTCGCCCGTGGTTTCGCCGAACAGCATGAGATAATCGTCAAGAGCCTCGATTCGCAGTTCGCCTCCGGCTCCGCTGAAGGTGTCGGTGCCCAGGAACCGGAAGGCTTCGTCGCCCGGCCCGATAATGGCATCGATGGCGCTCAGGTCGATGCGATCGCCCTCCGCCTCGCTGAAATCCGAAATGATGTCGGCCAGTGCGATGGTTGCACCGGCAAAGTCCCCTTCCGAAAACAGGAACAGATCGGCACCCGATCCGCCGGAGGCAACGTCGCGACCGGGGCCACCCATCAGCACGTCATCGCCTGCACCGCCAATCAGAATGTCCTCGCTGTCCGTTGCGACGCCTGCTTGCGGAACAGGGGCAGCGGAAGGTTCGACCTCACCGGGAGCCGTCTCGCCGACCCTGGTTGCAAGATTGCTCGGCTTCACGAACACGTCGTAGCCGTAGAGATGGTCGTTGCCGTCGCCGCCTTCGAGCCGGTCACGACCGCCGAGCCCAACGAGCAGGTCGTTGCCTGCGTTGCCGAGGAGTTCGTTGGAAGCCGAATTGCCGTGAATCTCGTCCCGGCCGCTGCCGCCGATCACGTTCTCGATCGTGGTGGTCAGCGCGATGCCGAGATTGTCGGTAAAGGTGAACGCCGTCTGGTCGTTGTCAGCCAGGTATTCGGTGAAAATTTCCTCGATGAAAGGGGCAAATGCCGGGAACTTGCCGCTCCAGTAGGCAATTTGCTCGGCGACACTGGCCATGCCGATGCTCGAATAGGCGCCGGGCTGAAGATCGACCACGTTGGTGGTGGAAATCGCGGACAGGTCGAAAGTATCGATCCCGTTCGCGTCGTAGATCGTGCGCAGCGCCGGGTCCATCGCTTCGAACGTGTAGGTCGTTGTGCCCGAATTCGTGCTCAGGTCGGCTCCGTAGAACCGCTGCACGGTCGCGATGTCGAGCACCATCGGGGTAATGGGAACCGGTTGCGCGAAATACGCGTAGAATTGCCCGTCCTCGATGTCGAAACTGACGTAGCGTTCCTCGATCCAGTTGTAGCTCATCACCGTGTAACGCAACGAATCGAGCCACTCGGGCGCGGAATCGACCGCAAAGGGATGGTCGAGGCCGAGAGTATGGCCCAGTTCGTGGATCAGTGTGACAAAGCCATAGCTGCCGACGTCCCAGTCGCCTTCCAGACCATTGGCATTGAGCCAGATATCGCCCGACTTTTCGTCGATATAGTCCGGAAAATAGGCATAGCCGGCAAGGTCATCGTCGATATCGGTAATGGCCAGCCGGATCGCTCCCTGCCCGAATGCGTCGTCGGGCACTTCGCTGAAATCGGGACGGATGAGTGCGTCCCAGGCATCGATCGCATCGGCAAAGGCAGAGGACAGGTTGGTATCGGGCAGGGCGAATCCCGGCAGGTAGGGTTCGTCGAACGCGCCGTATCCGGGCCAGACGCTCGATTCGCCGGGCAACGAATAGGTGAACTGGCTGTAGGCGAGCCGATACCCCGCGGAAAGCCAGCTGGTAATCAGCCCTGGAGAATAGGTAACTTGCGTCATTTCGAACCAGACATCTGTCCAATTGCGCTGGAACGCCACCGGCCACGCGAATCGATTCGCAGCCCCCGCCCCAGACCAATGTTTCAAGACCGTGATAGGTGGCCAAGATTACCCGCACATGAACCCGCCTCCACACCCTGGCCTCTCACCGCAGCCTGAAGGCTGGTGCATCGGTCAATCGTCGCCTATGACAACGATGCGCAGCAGGAGCGGATTTCAGCCATGGACAAGGTGACCGCCGCTGCCGAAACCGCGCAGCTGGCGATCTCGTCCGCCGACACCGGCTCTCGACCCGGCTCTGGCACTGGACCAATGCCGTAACCTTGCTGGTCATGCTGATGAGCGGGCTGATGATCTTCAACGCCCACCCGCGCCTCTACTGGGGCGAATATGGCGCGAATGCCGACCGTGCCTGGCTGGAGATCGGCGCAAGCCGACAGGGTCAGGGCATGTTGCGGATCGGTACGGCTGTTGTAAAAACGACCGGCGTGCTTGGCGTGTGGAAGAATCCCGAGGGCGAGATCAAGCGCCGGGCCTTTCCCTGGTGGGCAACGATACCGTCGAACTACAGCCTCGCCGATGCGCGGCTCTGGCATCTGGCCTTCGCCTGGGTGCTGGCCGTTGGCCTGCTGCTCTATCTCCTGTGGTCGCTGGTGAACGGGCACCTGCACCGCGACTTGCACATCACCGGCAAGGAATGGCGACCTTCTCATGTGTGGCACGACGTCAAGCAGCATGCCCGCCTGCGCTTCCCCACCGGCGCGGCTGCGCTGCGCTACAACGTGCTGCAAAAGCTCGCCTATGCCTTCGTCCTGTTCGTCGCGCTGCCGCTGATGATCCTGACGGGCCTTGGCATGTCGCCGGGAACCGATGCCTGGGCGCCGCTGGTGACCGAACTGTTCGGCGGGCGGCAATCGGCGCGTTCGATCCATTTCATCCTGGCTTTCGCACTGATCGGTTTCTTTGTGGTGCATATCGCGATGGTGATTC
>JAGREJ010000203.1:0-1887 GCA_020446595.1 Novosphingobium sp.
TCGTCATGCGGAAGGTGTTCCAGCGCCTGATAGGCCTTGCGCGTTGAAAACGGGGTGAAACGGCTCTGCAAGCCGAATACGACGCCGGTAGGACGGCATGACACCACCGGGTGAATCGGCACCCCGCGTGCCTGCGCTTCGCCGGAGCGATCGAGGAACAGCTTCCAGCGATCGGGCTCGGTGTGGGTCTGGACCAGCGAAAACAGCACCGGCCTGCCGCTGCGACCCGCGACTCGCTCCATCCAGTCGAATTCGGCGTGGGCTTCTTCCGACACTTCACCGTCCATGCCGCGCGGGACGACCTCGAACACGCCGCTGCCGTGTTCGGCCAATTCGTCGGCAAGGGCGGTCAACTCCTCCTCGGGCGCGAATGTGCCGGGGACGATCTCCTGTTTGACTGAGCGATGCGCCAGCATCCGCGTGGTCGAAACGCCAAGCGCACCGGCCTTCAACCCTTCGCGCACGATTGCCCGCATCTCGGCGATCTGGTCACCACTCGCATATTCGCTGCCCGCCGTTTCACCCATCACATAGGCGCGCACCGCTGCATGGGGCACCTGCGTGCCGACATCGACAGTCCATTGCCGCTTGGCCAGCACATCGAGATAGTCGCCGAAACTCTCCCAGCCCCAGGTGATGCCTTCGTGCAGCGCGGTTCCGGGGATATCCTCGACGCCTTCCATCAGCTCGATCAGGCGGTCCTGCTCGCCGGGCCGCACCGGTGCAAAGCCGACGCCGCAATTGCCGACGATCACGGTGGTGACGCCATGCCAGCTCGATGGCGCCAGTTCGCTGTCCCAGGTGATCTGGCCGTCATAATGGGTGTGCAGATCGACGAAACCGGGAGTTACCAGCAGTCCGCTGGCGTCGATGACCTGTTCGCCGTCGCGCGGCGCTAGGCCGGGGCCAACCGCAGCGATCCGGTCACCCGCGATTCTGACGTCCGCCAGGTAAGGCTCACCGCCATCGCCATCGGCGACCACACCGCCCTTGATGAGGATGCCTGGCATCGTGTTGTAGCCTAGGCGAAAGTCATGAAATCGAACCCGATCGCCGCAGCGGCCTGGATGTAATTGCTGACGGGGCCGGCATCAGGCAGCACATCGTCCAGAAGGATGACGTTAGTCGCGCCGCTCGATGGATCGGTATAGGTGATGACGAGATCGTTTATGTCGTCGAAGGAACGCGCGAAGTTATAATCGGTGGACGTCGCGCCGCTTACCTTGATGTAGTCGCCCGCCGCAAAGCTCTCCAAAACCACATTTGTGGTTGCGGTTGCATCATCCTCAAAACAGAAATTGTTCCCGGCTGCGTTCAAATTCTCAGCCTCCACGACGGTTCCCACATCGATGGTAGCCTCAGTGCAGGTGTTCACGATGAAATCGTGACCTACCGCCGCCACGGCCGTTTCGTAATCGAAGACAAAGCCACCGGACAGAACATTGTCGAGCACGATGGAAGTAAAATTGGTCCCGGCGCCGAAATTGTAGGTAATCACCAGATCGCGCGGATCATCGAATGCGGTCGAGAAGTTATAGGAATCGCGATCAATGCCAGTGAGCGCGATCACGTCGTCCGCGCGGAAGTGCCGGATCACGACATTGGTGATCGTCGAGACATTGTCAGTAAAGGTGGTGGCCCTGCCTGCCGCGTTGAAGACAACGGGCGATCCTGCAAGGCTGCCAACGTCGATCGAAACAATTGCTGGCTTGGGCATGGTGAATTCTCCACAGCCGCCGGTCACCCGACGAAAATGGAAAGCTGCATTATCGCAAAGAGCGAGTCAAATCGGCCCGTGGCCTCAATACTCGAGAGGCGTCAGTCTTCGACGCGTTCCGCCAGCACCGTCAGCCCGTTCTCGCCGACTTCGGCAAAGCCGCCCTGGAT
>JAGREJ010000203.1:1952-2834 GCA_020446595.1 Novosphingobium sp.
CGGATCGTGGACATGACCGGGGCATGACCCTCAAGCACGCCGAAATCGCCTTCGCCACCGGGGACGACGACCATGTAGACGTCCTCGGAGCGGACCAGCGCCGCGGGCGTCACGAGTTCGAAATGTAATGCCATGTTCAATTCCCGTCGATCACCGCGTCGAATGCCCTAGCGGCCTTGTTGAATTCGTCCCGGCAACCGGTGTTGCAGAAACCGACGACCTTTCCGCGATAAAGCGTCAAACTGTCTTCGTTGACCGGCTTGCCGGACATGGGACAAACGTCATTGACGCAATCCTTGATGTCCAGCGCGCCCGCCAAGGATCAGGCTTCCTCGGCCAGCTTCTTGGCCTTCTCCACCGCCTCGTCGATGCCGCCGACCATGTAGAAGGCGTCCTCGGGCAGGTGATCGTATTCGCCGTCTACGACAGCCTTGAACGACTTCACCGTGTCCTCGATCTGCACGAACTTGCCGGGGATGTTGGTGAACACCTCGGCGACGTGGAACGGCTGCGACAGGAACTTCTGGATCTTGCGCGCGCGGGCGACGGTCGTCTTGTCCTCTTCGGACAGCTCGTCCATGCCCAGAATGGCAATGATGTCCTGCAGCGACTTGTACTTCTGCAGCGTTTCCTGAACCTTACGGGCGGTTTCATAGTGCTCGGCGCCAACGACGCGCGGCTCGAGAACGCGCGAGGTGGAGTCGAGCGGATCGACCGCCGGGTAGATGCCCAGCTCCGAGATCGCGCGGTTCAGCGTGGTCGTCGCGTCAAGGTGCGCGAACGAGGTCGCCGGTGCAGGGTCGGTCAAGTCGTCGGCAGGCACGTAGATAGCCTGCACCGAGGTGATCGAACCCTTTGTGGTCGAGGTAATGCGCTCCTGCA
>JAGREJ010000204.1 GCA_020446595.1 Novosphingobium sp.
CCGGCGAATTGCCCTACCGCCGCGAGCAGCGCCGCGACGTGCGGCTGATCGCGCCACGCCATCACTCTCGCCACCGTAGCGTCCTGCGCCATGCGCTGCGGGCTGTCATCGTCCCGCAGCGCACGCAATTCCGGATGGATAATCATCCTCCCGGCGCCCCTTCAGAGAAGGCCGCGCGTCGGATCGATCTCGTAAAGGAAGGTAATCAGGAAGACGATCGTATCGTCCGAGCTCTGCACGCGAGCGGCATCGACGAGCGAGCCGAACAGGCCGGTAAGCGTGTCGAGATCGGGAAGCGACGCGATGTCGATTTTCGGAAGGTTCATGTCCAGTTTCCCCCAGTTCAGGTGAGTTGATTGCGTGCGCGAAAGATTGCGCACGCCTCACTGTGTCGGGGACAGGCGGCGTTCTTAAGTTAAAAGATTGTAAGGGAAAATGAGCGCCAACGGGCCGGGCTATTGATCGTTCGCGATGCGCAGGACGACGACCAAACCGTGCCGTTCGGGGGCCGGTTCACCCGCACCAATAGCGAGCCGCACGGCATCGGCGCGCGCGCGATCGAGCACCGCCGAGGCGACTCCACGTTCATGGACCACGGCGTCGGCCATGCCCAGCGCCCGCGCCTGCCGAAGGGTCAGATCGTCGGGATCGTCGCTGGACAGCAGAATTTCAAGGACACCTGGACGCTCTGTCAGGTCTGCCGAGCTCAGCCATGTCGGCACCTTGTCGGCGCTGTCTTCGCGCAGCGGATCGAGCGCCCCGCCCTCGCCCAGCGCCGCGTCGAGCGCGCTTCGTCGTTGGTCCGCCTGAGGCCAGCGCGCCCGCAATGCCTCACGGGCATCGAACAGCGCATTGGCGAGTCGCCCCAGAGATTGCGGAAGCAGCGATTCCAGTCGCAATCGCAACTGCTTGGCGAGACCCGCCGACGCTCCGCCGGTCCCCACCGCGACCAAAACCGGCGACCGGTCAAGCACCGAAGGCACTGTGAAATCGCACAGATCGGGCCGGTCGGCGACATTGACCAGCAACCCCCTGGCCCGCAGTCGCGCGACGGTCTCTTCGGGATTGGCCAGTGCCACGAAAGCCAGGCGCGCCTCGGCATTACCCTCGTCGACCACCACACCGCCCGCGCGCTCGACCAGCCTGCGCTTCGCCTCTGCCGCCTCGCCCTCGCCCAGCACCACCACCGGTTGACCGGCAACGCGGTGGAACAGGGGCAGCGACTGGATCACTCCAGCCAGTCCGGCACTTTTTCGGCGGCAAGGATCGCGGCAGGCTCGATCCGCTCGGCAACAATCGCCCACTTGTCGCCATCGACCATGACTTCGGGCACGAAACCACGCGAATTGTAGGAGCTCGCCATGGTCGCGCCATAGGCTCCGGCGGTACGGAACACCGCAAGATCGCCAGCCTCCAGCGCGTCGATGTCGCGGCCCATCGCGAAAGTATCACCGGTCTCGCAGATCGGGCCGACTATGTTGGCGGTCATCCGCTCGCAGCTCGGTTCGACCGCGACGAAATCGTGCCAGGCGCCATACATGGCGGGGCGCGCCAGATCGTTCATTGCCGCATCGACGATCACAAAGGGATCGCCATTGCCGCCGCGCTTTACGCGAACCACGCGCGTTAGCAGCACGCCCGCATTGCCCGAAATCACGCGGCCCGGCTCGAAGGCCAGCCGCACCTGCCATCCCTTCGTCACGCGCGCCACCATCGCGCCGTAGTCCGCCGGGCTCGGCATCACTTCGCCTTCCCTGTAGGGCACGCCCAGCCCGCCGCCGAGGTCGGCATGCGTGATGGTGTGGCCGGCTGCGCGCAGTTCGGCGATCACCGAGCCGAGCTTGGTGAAGGCCGTCTCCAGCGGATCGAGACTGGAAAGCTGACTACCGATATGCACGGCCAGACCGCGCAGGTTCAGCCCCGGCTCGCCCGACAGGCGCGCGAAAATTTCGGAGGCGCGATGGATCGGCACGCCGAACTTGTTCTCTGCCTTGCCGGTCGAAATCTTCTCGTGCGTGCCCGCATCGACATCGGGATTGACCCTGAGCGCGGCCTGCGCCGTCGCGCCCATCGAGGCTCCCACACGGGCAAGCTCGAAGCCCTCTTCCTCGCTCTCGATATTGAACTGGCCCAGCCCCGCCGCGATCCCGTCCGCCATCTCGCGGTGAGTCTTGCCGACCCCGGAAAACACGATGTCTTGCGCAGAGATTCCGGCCGCCAGCGCGCGCTGCATCTCGCCGCCGGAAACGACGTCCGCGCCGAAGCCCTGCCGTTGCAGCACCCTGATGACGGCAAGGTTCGGGTTTGACTTAAGCGCATAGGCGATCAGCGGGTTGTCGAGGCCGGAAAGCGCCTCGGCGAACACCTGCGCATGCCGTTCGAGCGTCGCCCGCGAATAGACATAGACTGGCGTCCCGACCACCTCGGCAATCTCTGCCAGCGGAACGTCCTCGGCATGAAGCACGCCGTCTGCGAAGGTGAAGTGGTCCACGTCCCTATTCCTTGGGCGGCAGGTCGAAGGCGTCGTTGGCGCGTTCCTCAGAGCGGCGGCGCAGCTCGACGTTGCGTTCGGGCACCGCCTGCGTCGGCGGCACCAGCAGGGCATCGGCGTCGAGCGGAACATCGCGCCCATAGGGCGCGACGGGCAGGCTCTTGCCCTGCTTCGGCTCGAGCGAGGCACGGTTGCCGCAACCGGCAAGCAGGGTGCCGACCGCCAGGATCAGGAACGCAGCGCGGATCATGCACCCATCCCCAAAGCATTGCGCGCCTCGGCCACCCGCGCGCGCACCTGATCGGGCGCGGTGCCGCCATGGCTGCAACGCGCAGCCACCGATGCCTCGACCGACAACGCGGCAAAGACCCGCTCATCGATCCGCACGTCGATGGCCTTGAGATCGTCCAGCGACAGCGCATCGAGCGCCACGCCGCGCTGCTCGGCCAGTTTCACCGCCGAGCCGGTGATGTGGTGCGCCTCACGGAAGGGAATGTCTGCCTCGCGCACCAGCCAGTCGGCAAGGTCGGTCGCGGTGGCATAGCCAAGCTCGGCCGCCTGCCGCATGCGGTCGGTGCGGAAGGTGCTGTCGGCGACCATGCCCGTCATCGCCGCGATCGAAAGCGCTAGCAGAGAGGCCGCCTCGAACACCGGCGGCTTGTCGTCCTGCATGTCCTTCGAATAGGCGAGCGGCAGGCCCTTCATGGTAACCATCAGCGCGGTGAAGCATCCGACAATCCGCCCGGCATGGCCGCGCACCAGCTC
>JAGREJ010000205.1:0-2971 GCA_020446595.1 Novosphingobium sp.
CGTGCCCGACCAGGATCGGGCGCAAGATGTTGTCGGTCAGCCCGATCACGAAAAAGCCGCAGAAGGTCAGGATCAGGCCCTCGGTGACAGACCCGGTGACGAGCAGGTAGGCGGCCACCGGCACCCACACGATCCCCGTGCCGACGGCCGGGACCAGCGAGAACAGCGCCATCAGCATGCCCCACAGGATCGGCGCCTCGATGCCCAGCATCCAGAAGATCAGGCCACCGATGAAGCCCTGCACCATCGCGATTACGATCGTTCCTTTCATCGTAGCGCGGATCACGACGATGAAATGCTTTATCAGCCGGTCGCGTATCGAAGGCCGGATCGGCAAGGCCAGTTTTACCTTCTCGGCGATCTTGTCGCCGTCGCGCAGCAGGAAGAACGCAAGGTACAGCATCACGCCAAGCCCGGCGAGCAGGCTGAGTGCGCCCTGGCCCAGCCCAAGCGCCTGTCCGGCAATGTTTTCGAGCACGGTCGTCAGGCTGCCTCCGATCATCCGTCGTGCCGCCTCAAGGTCGGTCCAGCCCGCCGACACGAACATTTCGTCAGCCCAAGCCGGGAGCGAAGTTCGCACGTTGTCGAACATCTGTGCCAGGTCAATCTGACCGGACTGGAGCTGGGTGTAGAGGCTGGCGGCTTCCTGCACGAGGCTGAGGCCAAGCACGACCGCGGGAAGCACGACCAGCGCGACAATAAGCAGGATGGACAAGGCGGCGGCCAGGTTCGATCGCCCGCCAAGCTTCTTCTCGAGCTTCAGATAGACCGGCCGGAAGATGATCGCGACGATCACGCCCCAGATAATCGAGCCGAAAAACGGCATAATCAGCCAGGCAAAGGCCAGCGTGATGAGCAGCAGGAGCACCAGGAAACCGCCATCTTCCAACCGCCGCATCGGCATCTTCGCACCAGTCCTTCGGATCTTCGCTTGTCCCGGCGGACAATCGCACGAACGGGTCGGCAAATCCATCGCGGGTTGTGCTTGTTTAGATCGCCAAAGGTCTGGCACAAGGCACTTATGAACAGTTCGACGCGGGGCGACGACGCCCTCACGCATATCGATGCCGAGGGCAATGCAAAGATGGTCGATGTCGGCGCCAAGCCGGCAACGGCGCGCCTCGCGGTAGCTTCAGGGCGGATTCGCATGTCAGGCGAGGCGCTTGCGGCGATCAAGGCGGGCAATGCGCCCAAGGGCGACGTGCTCGGCACTGCCCGAATCTCGGGGATCATGGCGGCCAAGCGAACCGCCGAACTGATACCGATGTGCCATCCGCTTGCGCTTGACGCCGTGACAGTCGATTTCTCGTGGGAGGCAGATGCCCTGCGAGTCACCGCCAGCGCCTCGCTGACCGGAAAGACCGGCGTCGAAATGGAGGCGATCGTTGCCGCGACCATGACGCTCGTGACGATCTACGACATGGCCAAGGCGCTCGACAAGGCGATGGTGATCGAGGACGTTCGCCTTGTCGAGAAGCGTGGGGGCAAATCCGGGCACTGGCGCGCACCGGGCCTCGGCGAATGAAGCCCCCTGCGCCGTTGCCTCTGGAAGAAGCTCAGGCCCGGCTGATTGCCATCGCCCCGACCATGCCGGTCGAATCGCTGCCGGTAGAGGCTGCCATTGGCCGCTGTCTTGCCGAACCGCTCCTTGCGCGGCGCACCCAGCCCGCCGCCGACATGTCGGCGATGGATGGCTATGCGGTGCGCGGCGACGATTGCGCCGGGCCGTGGCAGGTGATTGGCGAGAGCGCGGCGGGGCACCCGTTCGCCGGTTCCACCGCGAAGGGCGAGGCGGTTCGTATCTCAACCGGGGCCTTGATGCCCGCCGATGCGGATTGCGTAATCCTGCAGGAAGATGTTGCGCGCGAAGGAGATTCGGTCACGCTTGTCGGCGAAGGCCCGCAACCACCCGACAAGCACGTGCGCCGCGCCGGGCTCGATTTCCGGTCGGGCGAGGAAGTACTGGCTGCGGGAACGCGGCTTGGCCCTGCGCAACTGGCGCTGGCGATTTCGGCGGGACATGTCGTGGTCCCGGTTCACAGAGCGCCACGCGTCGCCGTGATCGACAGTGGCGATGAGTTGTCATCATCTCCCGAAAAGTGCGAGCCGCACCGGATTCCTGCCAGCAATGGCGCGATGCTTGCTGCCATGGTCGGCGAACTCGGCTGCGAAGTGCGGCGCATCGGGCCGGTGGCAGACGATCTGGCGGCCTTGCAGTCCGCCTTTGCCGAAGCCGTGGATTGCGACGTCGTGATGACCAGCGGCGGCGCCTCGGTCGGCGATCACGATCTGGTCCGGCCCGCGCTGGAAGCGATTGGCGCGAAGATTGATTTCTGGCGAGTGGCCATCAAGCCGGGGAAGCCCCTGCTGGTCGCCACGCGGGAGGACGCCGGCGCAAGGCAGGTCATTGTCGGCCTGCCCGGCAATCCGGTGTCGAGCTTCGTCACCGCCTATCTATTCGCTCTGCCGATGCTGCGCGCCGCGCTTGGCTCGGCCCACCCGATCCCGAGATCCTTCGCGACACGGCTTGGCTCGCCGCTGGGAGCCGTTGGCAGCCGCCGTGAATTCGTTCGCGGATACTGGGACGGCGATCAGGTGATTGCCCGGACAGTCCAGGACAGCGGCGCCATGGCATCGCTCGCGGGTAGCAACGCGCTGATCGATCGTCCCGCCAATACGCCCGCTGCCAATGCCGGAGACCTGGTTCGGGTCTTTCCAATCGGAAATGGCGTCTGCGCTTGACGGCAGCGAATTTGTTGCTTAGTTGTTCCGCATCTGTTCACAGAATTGTCCCAAAGGGGGAGACGATCCATGCTGACGCGCAAGCAACACGAATTGCTCCGTTTCATCCAGGCCCGGCTTGAGGAAAGCGGCGTCTCACCCAGTTTCGAGGAAATGAAGGAAGCACTCGACCTGAAATCGAAGTCGGGCGTGCACCGGCTCATTTCGGCGCTTGAGGAACGCGGCTTCA
>JAGREJ010000205.1:3032-6816 GCA_020446595.1 Novosphingobium sp.
CGCGCAAGGCCGTGCCCGCCGCCGCCAATTCCAATATGCCCAAGCCTGTTTCTCCACCGGTGGCGGCCAATGACGTTATAGAGCTTCCGCTGCACGGGCGGATTGCCGCGGGCGTGCCGATCGAGGCGCTCGAAGGCCAATCCACCCTGCCCGTTCCCGCCGCGCTGCTCGGCTCGGGCGAGCACTACGCGCTCGAGGTGTCGGGCGATTCGATGATCGATGCCGGTATCTTCGACGGCGACTATGCGCTGGTGCGGCGCACCGACACGGCGCGCGATGGCGAGATCGTGGTGGCGCTGGTGCGCGGCGAGGAAGCGACGCTCAAGTATCTGCGGCGCGAGAACGGCAAGGTGCGGCTCGATCCGGCCAATGCCGCCTACGAACCGCAGGTCTATGATCCGCGCGAGGTCGTGGTTCAGGGCAAGCTGGCGGGACTGTTGCGCCGCTATAATTGATTGGACGCGCGAACGGGCGGATTGCGGCGACGGACCTGAGGTCTTTGCCGCCAGCCATGATCGCCCTGACTTTCCGCCACTGTGCGAATTTTTCGCTTCTCAAGATCGATGGTCAGCCCGCCATTGCGCGCGAGAAATGCGCGGTCGGCCTTGAGCCAGCGCGGTCGACAGCTTGACGGCAGCCAGCGGTCGGCAAGGACGAGGTCGCTCCGCTCGCAAGCGGCGGCCAGCGCGCGTTCAGGCACCATGTCGCGACCGCGAGCGATCAGCATGTGCCATTCGCGCCCTCCCCGATGCACTTTCGCAACGCAGAAGTCGCGATTGCAGTCCGCGTCGGGCCATTGTGCGAGGGGTACGGTTTCGCCGTCCATTCCCGCACCCTCGGTGAGGTTGTCGCGCGCGTAGCCGCTCTTTGTATCGCGCAGGACCAGCAAGCGGTCACTTGCAGGATCGGTGATGCCAAGGTGGCGGCCGTCACCGGAGATCAGTACGTCAGGGGGTGACAGCAGGGCGAGTTGCGCTGCTCCGATTGTCGCGGGCACCAGCCCGAAGAAGCGCAAGCGGTGTCGCCACAATGCCAGCCACAGCCCTCCGCCCGCAAACAGCAGGAAGCTGCCAAGCCCCATGGCGGGCATCTTCGTCACCGCACCGGGTTGCGCGGAGATGAGATGCGCGAGGCCGACAAGCATCGACAGCGCCTGATCGGCCAGCCACCAGACCGGCGCGCCCGCGCCAGCGAGGTCTAGCGCCAGCGCCAGCGCGATCAGCGGCATGATAACCAGCGTGGTGAGCGGAATGGCCACGACATTGGCCAGCGCGCCATAGGCCCCGGCCCGGTGGAAATGGTAAAGCGCGATCGGCATAAGCACGATCTCGATGACCACACCCGTCAGCAATAGCATGGCCAGGTTGCGCGCCACTCGCGCAGTCCAGGCCTCCTGTCGCGGAGCAAGCCAGCGTCGCACCCATGCGCTCTGGCTGAGGGCGACAATCGCGATAACCGCTGAAAAACTCATCTGAAAACTGGGGCCCACCAGCGATTCCGGCCACAGCAGAAGCACGAGAAAGGCAGCCAGCGCCAGCATCCGGAACGACAGCGCCTCGCGGCCAAGCGCCAGCGCGGCGAGAACCAGCAGCGCACCGATGCACGAACGCACGGTGGGAACCTCGGCGCCAGTGAGAAGGGTATAGAATACCCCCGAAATGGCGCCGACGCCGGCTGCCACCACTGGCAAACGCACACGCAGCACCAGCCATGGCCACAGCGCCAGCAGGCGCAACGCGACAAGGTAGGCCACGGCAATAAGCGCGCTGACATGCAGGCCGCTGATCGAAAGCAGGTGGGCCAGCCCCGAATCGCGCATCGCCTGAGCATCGTCTTCGGCAATCGCGCCCCTGTCGCCGCTCGCCAGCGTCGCCGCGATCGCCCCTGACGATCCGTCCAGTTGCGCGCGGACATGGCCCGACAGGGCCTGCTGCGCCTTCGCCAGGCCCCACCTTTCCGGCGCGGCTTCGAGCACTTCGACCTGCGAAATCGCGCTTCCGGTCGCAGCCAGACCAGAGAACCACGCCGTCCGGGCAAAGTCGTAGCCGCCCGGCAGCATTGGCGCGGCAGGCGGCATCAGCCGCGCGCGCAGACGCACTCGCGCTCCCCCGGCAAGCCCCTCCCGATCCTTGTCCAGCGGCACGTTGACCCTGACCTTGACCGCATCTGCAAACTCCGGAAGGCGTGTCGCCACGGTCAGCCGCACCCGGTCCTGCGCGCTCTGTTCCTCGCGTTCGAGCACCTTGCCCTCGATCCAGACGACCATGGGCCGCTCGATCGCAGGCTGGCCGACGAGGGCGGATTTGGCCCAGACGGTGCCCATTCCCGCAACAATTGCCAGAGGCAGGAGCAGGAACGCCTGCCGTAGGAACGGATAGCCGCCGTCCCTGTCGAATGTGGCGGATGCCGCAAGTGCGGCACCAAGGCCCGCCGCAATCGTTCCCATCCATTGCCAAGGGCCCGGAAGCACGAACCAGGCGCCGATTCCCGCTGCAAATGCAACCGCCAGCCAGGGCCCACGCTCGAAACCCGCCTGCGCCAGAAATTGCTCGCAGAGGGCCAAAACACTCGACATTGCGCTCGGCCTGCGCCAAGGATCATGCTGCAATGCAGCGCCGCCACCCTCAAGGGACTCGGCGGTGTCTGATCGGGTGGCTTCCGATGCCATGAATCGATAGGACAGGAACACGGTAACGATGGCAAGCAGCGAGGACAGCATGCAAACGGCGGGACGCCAGGTCGTCACCCGCTTTGCGCCCTCGCCCACCGGATTCCTGCACATTGGCGGCGCCCGCACGGCGCTGTTCAACTGGCTCTACGCCCGGCACCATGGCGGCAAGGCGCTGCTGAGGATCGAGGATACGGACCGCGCGCGGTCGACCCAGGAAGCGATCGATGCGATCATTTCCGGGCTCGACTGGCTGGGCCTCGACTATGACGAGGCGCCCGTGTTCCAGTCCGAGCGAGGCTCGCGCCATGTCGAGGTGGCCGAGGCGCTGCTGGCGAACGGCCATGCCTATCGCTGCTATGCAACGCAGGAAGAGCTCGAGCAGATGCGCGAGGCGCAGCGCGCCGCGAAACAGCCGCTGCGCTATGACGGACGCTGGCGCGACCGCGATCCTTCGGATGCGCCCGCAGGCTCGCCGTTCGTGGTCCGCATCAAGCCCCCCCACGAGGGCGAAACCGTTATCGAGGACGCGGTTCAGGGCACTGTTCGCGTCAACAATGCCGAACTCGACGATTACATCATCCTGCGCTCGGACGGCACGCCGACCTACATGCTCGCGGTGGTGGTCGACGATCACGACATGGGCGTGACGCATGTCATCCGTGGCGACGATCATCTCAACAACGCCTTCCGACAGTTGCCGATCATCCGCGCGATGGATGTAATCGAAGGCGGATGGCCGGATCCGGTCTATGCCCATATCCCGCTGATCCACGGCGCGGACGGCGCCAAGCTGTCGAAGCGCCACGGCGCACTCGGGGTCGAAGCCTACCGCGACGAAATGGGCGTGCTGCCCGAAGCGCTGTTCAACTATTTGCTCCGGCTTGGCTGGGGCTATGGCGACGAAGACGTCATCAGCCGCGATCGCGCCATCGAGCTGTTCGACATTGCCGGGATCGGCAAGAGTCCCTCGCGCTTCGATCTCGCCAAGCTTCAGAATCTCAATGGAATCTATCTGCGTGAGGCGGATGATGTCCGGCTCGCGTCGCTGGTGGCGGAGCGCATGGACGGGACACCGGATATCGATCTGCTTGCGCAGGCGATGCCGGTGCTCAA
>JAGREJ010000205.1:6902-7342 GCA_020446595.1 Novosphingobium sp.
GGCGCAGGCGCTTCTTGATGAGGAAGCTTGCGAACGCCTTGCGCTGGTCCATGAGCGGCTCTCGAAGCAAGACGTCTGGACAATCGAGACGTTGGAAGGCACCGTGAAGGGGCTGGCCGAGGATCTCGGCCTTGGCCTCGGCAAGCTTGCGCAGCCAATGCGCGCGGCGCTGACGGGTCAGACGACCTCGCCGGGGATATTCGATGTTCTGGTTCTGCTCGGACGGGACGAAAGTCTGGCGCGGATTGGCGCTCAGGCTCGGGCGTCCGCAGGGTCGCAATGACAGGGGAGTAACGCGAAGTGGGTGATCAGGCGAAAATCAGCGCGGGCGGCAAGGACGTCGATTGTTCCGTCATCAAGGGCAGTGTCGGGCCGGATGTTATCGACATCCGCAAGCTCTACGGCCAGACCGGGATGTTCACCTACGATCCCGGCTTCAC
>JAGREJ010000019.1 GCA_020446595.1 Novosphingobium sp.
ACTGTCCCATGCCGCGAAGGCCGGTGCGAAGGTTGTTTTGGTCGGCGACCAGCACCAGCTTCAGGCCATCGAAGCGGGCGCAGCGTTCCGGGCGATCCATGAGCGTCACGGCGGGGTAGAGATCAGCGAAGTCCGCCGCCAGCTCTCTGTATGGCAGCAGGATGCGACCCGGCACCTCGCCACAGGCCGAACCGGCGAAGCAATCGGCACCTATGTAGAACGCGGCATGGTCCATGCCGCCGACACGCGCGAGGATGCACGGACGGCGCTGATCGAGCGCTGGAATCAGGAACGACAGGCCAGCCCCGGCGACAGCCGGATCATTCTCACCCACACCAATGACGAAGTGCGCGAGCTAAACCAGATGGCGCGCAACAAGATGCGCACAGCGGGCATTCTGGGCACTGATGCGACGATCAAGGCTGCACGCGGCGACCGGCAGTTTGCATCGGGCGACCGCATCATTTTCCTGCGCAACGAGCGCGGGCTTGGGGTGAAGAACGGGACGCTGGGAACGGTCGAACAGGCCAGCGCAAAGAGCATGGCCGTGCGCACCGACGATGGCCGCGAAGTCGCCTTCGACACCAAGGACTATGCCCACGTCGATCACGGCTACGCCGCCACGGTCCACAAGGCGCAGGGCATGACTGTGGACCGCGCGCATGTGCTCACTACACCGGGTATGGACAGCCATTCGGCCTATGTCGCCATGTCGCGCCACCGTGACGGACTGGCCCTTCACTATGGCCGCGATGATTTTGCCGACCAGTTGAAACTTGTCCGCACGCTGAGCCGCGAGCGCAAGAAGGACATGGCAGGCGACTACAAGCCAGAGCAGGCCTTCGCCGAATTGCGAGGGATCAGCTTCCGCGAGCGGGTCTTGGAGATGGTGCGGCAGGTGCCTGAACGCGCCAAATCCATCTTCGGAAACTTCCGTCCGCAGGCCCGCCAGCTCGAACTGCTTCCGGCGCAGGCGAACACGCAGAACGATCAGCGCCGCGCGGTGGAACGATACGCCCGTGCGCTTGGTGATATCGGCAAGATGCAGGCCCAGGGCTTGCCTGTCCTCCCGCACCAAACGGACGCGCTGGAGAAGGCCGGAAAGGCTCTCGAAGCGATCCGGCCCCATGCGGCCACCGATCTCGCCAAGGCGCTGGATCGGCATCCTGAGCTGATTGCAGAGGCCTCTGGCGGGCGCAGCCAGGAGGCCATGTGCGCCATGCAGCACGAAGCCGCAGTCCGCACTGATCCTGCGCTGCGAGGCGACCGCTTTGTTAGCGACTGGCAGGGACTGAGCGCGGCGCGCAAACAGCTTGAGCAGCAAGGCGACCGTGCAGGCGCTGCCCGCGTTTCGGCAAAGCTGACTGAGCTGGCGAAGGGCCTGGAGCGCGATCCGCAGGTCGATGGTCTGCTGCGAGGCAAAACTCGCGAACTCGGCATCGATCCAAAGCCCGAACGCAGCATCGCCAATGAACTCACCGCAACCCTCGCCCGCGAGCGCACCCGCGCATTCGACATGGGCATTTAGGAGAACCGACATGGAAGACGACGACATCGAAGAAGTGCAACTGGACCTGGAGGTTGAGGAACCGCCAGCCCCGCAGCCGAAACCGGAACTGGACGCGGCGGAAGAGTCCGATCCGGCGACGGAGGCCTTCGCTCGCCTTGAAGGCGAAATGGCGATGGTGCGCCATACTGTCCAGAATATGGCCAGAGAGCGAGCCGATGTCGTGATCCCGGACTACACCGCAACGCTCGGCCAGATGGCCGATCAGTTGGCTCAGGTCTCCAAGACATTGAGCACAATCGGCAACAAACCTGCCATCGAGCTGACGCCGGAAGACATTGCAGTTCAGATCAAGCGCGCAACGCTCGACATGCAGCGTGATACCAGCGACCTGTTCCGACAGGGCCGCAGGGACTTCGACAGCGCCACCGGGCAATTGAATGCGATTGTCGGGCGTGCCCTCACCGAGGACGAGCAGAAACGCCAGACCTGGCGTTTTGCAGGTGTGGGGTTTGCTGCCGGTATCCTGCTTTGGTCGATCCTTCCCGGCACCATCGCTCGCGCTATGCCCGAATCTTGGCATTGGCCTGAGCGAATGGCTCGTAAGGCAGTTGGCGAACCAACCATCGTGGAAGCAGGAATACGGTTGATCCGGTCACAGAACCCCGAAGCCTGGGAGGAGTTGGCGAAGGCGCAGCATATACTGAGCGCAAACCGCGACGCCTTGGAACGTTGCCATGAACAGGCGCGAAAGGCGGAAAAGCCCGTCAGCTGTTCGATTCAGATAGACCAACCAGACCCATTGTGAGCGCAGGAGATTCTGGTTCATACGAGCCAGGAGTCAAAGCAAAGACGATCTGGACAAATGGTAACACATATGTTACCTGAGGCGGTGTCTTGTGATTATTGAAGAGTATGTCCGCGAGGATGGTTCCTGCCCTTTCCGGGGCTGGTTTGACGATCTTGATGTCCAGGCATCAGCCAAGGTGGCCACGGCTATCGTCCGCATGGAGTTGGGCAATCTGTCGAACGTTAAATGGATCGGCAAAGGGCTTGGCGAATACCGGATTGATTGGGGGCCAGGATACCGCCTCTATCTGACACGGGACGGAGATCAGCTGGTCATTCTTTTCGTGGGCGGGACCAAAAAGCGGCAACAGGCGGATATCAGGCAGGCGACCGCGTTGCTGGATGAATACAAGAGCCGGAAGGCCGAGGCAAAGAAGACAAGGAGTTAGGCAAAGTGGCACTGACACGCGATTTCAAGGACACGGTGAAGGAACGCGCCGCGCGCGATCCGGCATTCGCCAAGGCCATGCTGGATGAAGCCGCGACCGCCTTTCTCAACGGCGAACCCCACGCTGCGCGCCTGATCCTGCGCGACCTCGTGAATGCGTCAGTGGGCTTCGAAGGTCTCGCGGCTGAAACCAATCGACCGAGCAAGAGCCTGCATCGGATGCTTTCGGAGAAAGGCAACCCGAGTATGGACAATCTTGCCGCCATCTTCGGAGCCGTTCGCAAGCAGCTTGGCGTTGAGTTCGAAGCTCACGGCGTGAGGGTTGCTTGAAACACGCCTCTTTCACGTCAAGCAATCTGAGAGGAAAACTGCAGGGATGGTAGGATTGTTGGTATCTTGAGATTCGCGAAGCGCACATATCACGAAATATCAATGCTTTGTGACTAATTTCAAAATCCTGTCTCCCCGACCAACGGATCGACATGTCGCAGCATTGCCGCGATGCTCAGCCACCCGGACGGTTCTCGCGTGGCTCCGCCAACAGCACCTGCTGTGAAAAACGCCGGATCATCGCCGCGGCGGCGATTGACGTGGTCACGCCCAGCTTGTCGCGCAGGCTCGCCGCATGGCTGCGGATCGTGTTGCGCGAGCGGCCGAGCCGTGCGGCGATGGCATCGATGTCCTCGCCATCGGCCAGCAACAGGCCGACCTGCGCCTCACGCCATGTCAGGCCCAGTTCGCGTTCGAGCATCGCCGTCGATGATGGCTCAAGCGATAGTGGCACGTCGAGGATCACACAGATCGACGCCGAGCCGCTCATGCCAAGGTCCATCGCCTGAGGTGGCGAGAGCCGGACGGCCCGCCAGATCGCGGTCTCGCCCAGGTTCTGGCCAATAGCGGCCGAGGCGGTTTGCGATCCGGCCTGAATCCTGCGCAGCACCGAATTGAGCCCGTTTTCCATGGCGGGATCGACCGCACGCAGTTCGCCGTCCTGCACGTTCAGAACGCCGCCCCGCGCGATCAGCCTTCCCATCGAGCGGTTCGCGAACAGGACGCGGCCGGAGTCCGAAAGGATCGCGAGCGGCGACGCGAGGCTGTCCAGCACATCGCCGAATTCGCGCGCCATCGGCTGCCGCATGAACCCTGCGTTGATCGCCACGGCATTGCCGACGTGAGGAACGATGGCGCGCCAGATGTCGGCCAGGCGCTCACCGGGCCTTCCGAACCGCGGGGCGATCTGCGCCGAAACAAGTCCGCACAGACTGCTGTCATCGATGATCTTGCTGGCGGCAAAATAGCGCATGTCCGAAGGCGCCAGGAAATCCGAATAGAACTCGTATCGCATCAATTCGGCATCGCTGCCAATCGCGTCGTCGTTGACGAACTCGCCCAGCGACCCGGCCAGCACATGCGGCAGACGCGGATTGATGTGTGCATAGTGGCTTTCGAACTGCGCGCCGGTTTCGGTCATGATGTCGGGCCGGTCCGTGACGATACTGACCAGTTCGCCGGTGTTCTTGTCGAACAGTTCCACCGTCGACATTTCCGCGCCAATCATGCGCGATACCTGCGCCAGTAATTCGGGAAGATGCAGGGGCTGCAGCGCCGCACGCGCGGCCAACTTCTCGAGACGTTTTATGTCCGCTCCGACATCCATGGCGAAACCCTAGCGCCAAATGGGTGAAATCGCGAATCACTTCATCCTTTCGGATGAGGCGCGGCGCCAAGGCTGTGAGTATTCTTTTCCGAAAATGCGAAGGTCTTGCGTATTTTTCAGGATATTGGGGGAAAGTCCATGCGTCGATTACTGCCGGATCTTCACACCGGAACTGCACTTTCGGTGCTTCTACGCTGTTGTGTTCCCGTCGCAATCGCCACTGCTTCTCTTTGCCAGCCCGCCGTGGCTCAGGAGAAGGGGACGCCCGAGTGGTTCAAGAATGCCGAATCGGTGCGAGATACTTTCACCAGCAGCTTCGCAAACATGGAGCGATATCGGTCCGAGGGGCGATGCGACTTGTGGGAAGATGAAATCAGCTGGATGCGCCGAATCCTCTCTTCGCAACAAGGCAGGCAACGACTACTGGAATTCGTCACGCCCGAGGAGGCTGCCGAATACGAACGTCGCCTGGAAATCGAACGGAAGCGGGGCTGTCGTCGGCCAACTCCGCAAGAGCCCGATCCCGAGCCGCCCATTCCCTCCAACCCGGTGCCGACCGTCAATGCCGATGGCACCAGCGTGCACGGCGCGTTCGGCCAAGGCACGACATTGAAGCCCTTGCCAGCCGAAGCTGAGCCCCGGTCGGAGATTCCTTCGAGTTCAGCCTTGAAGGAGCCTCCACAGGGACACGACAAGGAGCTGGCGGAGCAGGTGCGGCAAGCGGAAGAATTCCGAAGCCAGTGGTTCGGGCAGTTTGACCTCCTTGCCCAATATCGCAAGGTCGGAAATTGCCAGGCGCGATCAGAGCTCATCGATTTCCTCGATAAATATTTCCAGAATCAGGCCGATCATCTGCTTCAATACATCACGCCTGAAGAACTGGCCGAAATGAAACGATTGCTGGTCGAGGAAAAAGCCCAGCCCTGCGCGCCTCCCTCGGAACCGGAAGCGGCGCACGATGACGGACAGACATCCAGCCCCTCCCGGACGCCAGCTCAACAACCCCTGCCCGCAGGGGCCGAATACATTCGCCAGCCCAACGAATTCGCTCCGAACAGGCCCGCGCCGGATGGCCCCGGTTCGCCAGCAGACCAGCGCGACTCTTCAGCGAACAGCCCTGGCTTCTTGATATTCGGTGGCTTCGGTTATGCGGATACCGAGGTTCCGCTCATCGGCACCGGCTTCAAACGCGAGGGCCTGCTTGGCGAGGCCCCGGAAGAATTCGCGCTTGAAACCGATGGCCGGATCGATGTCTGGACCGGAGAGATCGGCTTCGCGGTCAGCAGCTTCGACGTCTGGCTGCGCTATGGCGAAGGCAGCGGCAGGACTTCCGGCGTCATTCCCGCCAATGCGGACATCAGTTCCGGCTTCGTCTACGATGATTTCTCGCCGGTCGACAACACCACGGGCGCCGATCTCGGCCCTTCGGGCCTCACGTCGAGCACGGCGACCGATTTCTCGCAGTGGGAAGTGGGCGTTTCGCGTCTCGCCGCGGACTATTCGTTGGGTTCTGACAAGAAGCAGGTGCTGCGCGTCTCCTACGCGGCCTATGCCGGTCTGTACGAAACCAAGATCCAGACCGCATCCAGCGTTTCGGGCGCGGTCGAGGGCTTCGATTTCAGGTTCGATCAGTCGAGCCGCCGCAAACTCAAGGAGAAGATTTTCGGAGCGAACCTGACAACCGAATACAGCACGCCATTGGGCAGCGATGCGACCAAGGCGTGGATCATGGGCAAGGCCGGCGTCTATGCCTACGATTTCGACTTCCGCTCCACTCAGCTGAACTCCAGCAATGTCCTCGAGGATTTCACGATAGAGAAGCAGCAAGGCGACAGCGGTGTGGGTTATCGGCTAGGCGCATCCATCGGCCTCACATTCGATCTGGGCGGACCGCAACTGACCCTGTCCGGCGGCTATGACTACATGTCGGATCGCGCGGACATGTTCATCCCCTTTTCGGGCGATCACCTGTTCGTCGACGGCTTGAGCGCCGCGCTCACAAGGCGGGGCAGCGACAGCGTCTACGTTAATGCGCGGATCGCGTTCCCGCTTGGCGGCCTTCGTTAGGGCCGTATTTCCCGCGCGAAACGCGACAGACAGCGTTTCGCACCTGTGATCCTTCGTCTATGCAGCCGTCCATGCAGCGCGGAATGTTGTCCGGCTGTCTTGGGAGGGATCACGCCATGAGCCAAAAGGCCGCATCCACATTCGTTCTTGCCGTTGCCCTGTTGGCGTCCAGCGGCGCGCAAGCGCGCGAGTTGGCAACGCTCCAGCGCGTCGATGCGGCAAGCGTGCAGCTGACCCGCGAGGACGCATCGCCCGTCTCGGTCTGGTTGAGCGAGGATACCGTGCTCGACAAGGCCGACCGGCAAGTAGCGACGAAATTCGCCGAGCAGACGATGACCATCCCGCTTTCGGCAAGCGAACGCCGATATGTCATTCTCAAGGGCAAGTCCGGCAAGACCACGGTCGTAGCCGAACGCCGCCTTCCGCTCGAAC
>JAGREJ010000020.1 GCA_020446595.1 Novosphingobium sp.
ACTGTCCCATGCCGCGAAGGCCGGGGCGAAGGTTGTTCTGGTGGGCGACCAGCAGCAGTTGCAGGCCATCGAGGCAGGTGCAGCCTTCCGGGCAATCCACGAGCGCCACGGCGGGGCCGAGATCAGCGAGGTCCGCCGCCAGCTTTCGGCCTGGCAGCAGGATGCGACCAGGCAGCTCGCAACGGGACGCACCGGCGAAGCGATCCGCACCTATGAAAAGCGCGGCATGGTCTTTGCCGCCGAGACGCGGGAGGCTGCGCGGACAGAACTGATCGAGCGATGGGACCGCCAACGGCAGGCCAGCCCTAGCGATACGCGGATCATCCTGACCCACACCAATGACGAGGTCCGCGAGCTGAACCAGATGGCACGCGAAAAGATGCGCGATGCTGACGCTTTGAGCACGGATGCCACGATCAAGGCGGCACGCGGC
Organism: Novosphingobium sp.; assembly: GCA_020446595.1. GTDB lineage: Bacteria > Pseudomonadota > Alphaproteobacteria > Sphingomonadales > Sphingomonadaceae > Novosphingobium. Next base: position 434 of record JAGREJ010000020.1, read on the forward strand.
GAGCGGCAGTTCGCCAGCGGCGATCGAATTATCTTCCTGCGCAACGAGCGTGGGCTTGGGGTGAAGAACGGGACTCTGGGAACAGTCCGTTTGGCCAGCGCCCAGCGCATGGCGGTGCGCACCGACGATGGCCGCGAGGTCGCTTTTGACACCAAGGACTATGCCCACGTCGATCATGGCTACGCGGCCACGATCCACAAGGCGCAGGGCATGACCGTGGACCGGGCCCATGTGCTTGCCACTCCGGGCATGGACAGCCATTCCGCCTATGTCGCCATGTCGCGCCATCGCAAAGGGTTGGCCCTCCACTATGGCCGCGATGATTTTGCCGACCGGTCGAAACTTGTCCGCAGACTAAGCCGCGAGCGCGGGAAGGATATGGCGGGCGATTACAAACCCGAGCAGGCCTTTGCCGAACTGCGCGGCATCAGCTTCCGCGAGCGGATCGTGAAGATGGTTCGTCAGGTGCCGGAACGCGCCAAATCCATCTTCGGCAACTTCCGTCCGCAGGCCCGATCACTTGAGCCGATTCCCGCCCAGGCAAACACGCAGATTGAGCAGCGCCGTGCGGTCGAACGCTATGCCCGTGCGCTTGGCGATATCGGCACAATGGAGGCTCAGGGCTTGCCCGTGCTCCCGCACCAAAAGGACGCGCTGGAGAAGGCAGGAAAGGCCCTCGAAGCGATCCGGCCCCATGCCGCTGCCGATCTCGGCAAAGCGCTGGATCGGCATCCTGGGTTGATTGCAGAGGCCGCTGGAGGGCGTGGCCAGGAAGCCATGCGTGCCATGAGCAAAGAGGCTGCCGTGCGCACCGATCCGGCACTGCGAACCGAGCGCTTTGTCAGCGACTGGCAGGGTCTGAGCACGGCACGCAAGCAGCTTGAGCAGCAAGGTGACCGCGCAGGCGCAGCCCGCGCCTCAGCCAAGCTGACCGAACTGGCAAAAGGGCTTGAACGCGATCCGCAGGTTGAAGGCCTGCTGCGCGGCAAGACCCGCGAACTCGGCATCGATCCAAAGCCCGAACGCAGCATCGCCAACGAACTTACCGCAACCCTCGCCCGCGAGCGCACCCGCGCTTTCGACATGGGCATCTAGGAGAAACGACATGGAAGACGACCACATCGAAGAAGTGCAACTGGACCTCGAAGTCGAGGAGCCATCAGCCCCGTCACCAACGCCGGATGCGAAAGAAGAAGCCGATCCGGCAGCGGAAGCCTTCGCCCGTCTTGAAGGCGAAATGGCGATGGTGCGCCATACGGTCCAGAATATGGCCAGGGAACGGGCCGACATCGTGATCCCGGATTACACGACAACGCTCGGACAGCTGGCCGATCAGTTGGCACGGGTCTCGAAGACGTTGAGCACAATCGGCAGCAAGCCCGCCATCGAGTTGACCCCGGAAGATATTGCAGTTCAGATCAAGCGCGCCTCGCTCGACATGCTGCGCGATGCCAGCGACCTGTTCCGGCACGGACGCAAAGACCTGGACCTTGCAACCGGTCGGCTCGCCGCAATTGTCGGGCGTGTCCGCACCGAGGCCGAGCAGAAGCGCCAGACCTGGCGTTTTGCAGGCTTCGGGTTGGCCGCCGGTATCCTGCTTTGGTCGATCCTTCCCGGCACCATCGCCCGCGCCATGCCAGAAAGCTGGCAATGGCCCGAACGGATGGCTCGAAAGGCGGTTGGCGAACCGAGCATCGTAGAAGCAGGCATCCGATTGATCCGGTCGCAGAATCCCAAAGCCTGGGAGGAATTGGCAGCAGCGCAGGCCGTTTTGAGTGCGAACCGCGAAGCCTTGGAAGAATGCAAGGAACGAGCGGTGAAAGAACGGGCTGTCTCTTGCAGCATCAAGATTGCCCAATAGGGGCACGTCGCTCGCGCCAATTCTGGCGATTGCCAGAACACCATGCGAGCGAATATCTGTGAGCCTGTGAAGCCCAAGATACTCACTACCATCCAAGACTATTCATGCAGCCAGTTCGGAGCCGACGCGCTTGCTGGTGTGACCGTCGCGCTTGTTGCATTGCCGCTCAGCATCGCCATCGCCATTGCGTCTGGCGCGCCACCCGCCGCCGGTTTGGTCACCGCCATCGTCGCCGGATTTCTGATTTCAGCGCTTGGCGGAAGCCGGGTACAGATCGGCGGCCCGACCGGTGCGTTCATTGTGGTGGTTTATGCCGTGATCCATGAACACGGCTATGACGGGTTGCTGCTCGCCACACTGATGGCGGGGCTTATCTTGCTCATCGCCGGGTTGTTGCGAGCAGGTCGCCTTATCCGCCACGTTCCCGAATCCGTCATCGAAGGCTTCACCTTGGGAATCGCGGTGGTCATCGCGGTCAGCCAGTTGAAGGATCTTGCAGGCATGACCGGTCCGGCATTGCCCGCCGATTTCCTACCCAAGGTCGAAGGGCTTTGGGCAATGCGTCAATCCATCGATCCCGTAAGCGTCGCGATGGGAGTGGGCGCGGTTGCGGCAATCCTGATCCTGCGTCGGCTCGCACCGCGTATTCCGTGGCTGGTAGTGGTCGTGGTTCTCGCCAGCGTTTTGACGGCGCTTGGTTTTGCACCCGTGGAAACGGTGAGCGCGAGATATGGCGCACTTCCCAATGCCCTGCCGATGCCGTCGATTCCAAATGTCAGTGCCGAACTGTTTGTCGAACTGTTTCCGTCCGCCCTCACAATCGCGTTTCTGGCTGGGATCGAATCCTTGCTCTCCGCCATTGTTGCCGACCGGATGATCGGCGGCGCTCACCGGTCGAATGCAGAGCTGATCGCACAAGGGGCCGCGAACATCGCTTCGCCTCTCTTTGGTGGCCTTCCAGCAACCGGCGCGATTGCCCGCACAGCCACCAACGTCAATGCGGGCGGGCGCACACCGGTTGCTGGTATGGTCCACGCCTTGGTCGTGCTTCTGGCCTTGTTGGTGGCCGCGCCACTAGCAGGTGCGCTCGCACTGCCCGCGCTAGCCGCCTTGCTGATTGTGACAGCCTGGACGATGAGCGAGCCGCACCGCTGGCCCGAACGGTTGTGTCTGCCCAAGGCGGACCTGGCTCTGCTGTTCGGGACCGCACTTCTCACGGTGCTGGCCGACCTTACCGTCGCCATCGCGGTCGGGACGATGATCGGATTGGCGCTCAGACTGTCGCGCGGCGAGATCGAAGCCCCACGCTGGCACACCCCGTTTCGCTGGGGTGGTGACAAACCCGACGATTGACTTGAGCCAATTCGACCCACCTTCCGTGGCCGGATCGAAAGGGCAATAGCCACAGACTCATTGTGGAGCGGCAGGTGCCGAACAATAGGTCCCCCACGCTTCCATCAGTTCCACGCGCGCGCCGGGATTATCCGGTGTGCCAAGATAAGTTGTACGCCGATAGGCAGCCTGCACCGCGTCAGGCGTCTTGTGCGCCAGTGCCGCTTCGACAACCGCATTGGAGAAGCCTTCGTTCGCTGCCCAGTCGGTAAAGCTGGAGCGGAAACCGTGAACGTGGAACGGCTCCTGCATGTCGCGCATGACCTTGAGTAGCGTCATGTTGGACATCGCCTTACCGGTCATGCCGGGGAAAACCACTTCGGCACCCTCAAGCCGCATCGCGTCCGCTTTCACAAGAACCGCCATCGCCGCTTCTGACAGCGGCACGATGTGCGCCCTGCTGCGCTTCATGTGTTCGGCTGGAATTGTCCAAAGGCGTTGGTCCAGATCGAATTCATCCCACTTCGCGAGCCGCACTTCCTGCGACCGAACGCCAGTCAGAATGAGGAGGTCGAGCGCGAGACGCGAATAGGATGGCTTGCGCCGCAACGCGGTCAGGAAAAGTGGAACGGCGACGTAAGGCATTGCCTTGCGGTTTGCCGGTTTCTTGATCTGTCGCGGCAGCCCACGCCCCGCTTTCAGGCTGCTGTTGCCCGATGGAGCTTCGGTAGAGCGCCATCCCTTTGCGTGGGAGTAGTCGAGCACCGCGCAAATCCGGTTGCGGACCTGACGAGCTGTCTCGGGGATTTCCTGCCAGATCGGGGTGAGCACTCCGATAATGTCGGCGGCGGCAATTCCGCCAGTCGTCATGTCGCCCAGCTTCGGGAAAGCGTAATTTTCCAGACTGGCAAGCCATTGGCGACCATAGACGTCGCTTTTCCAGCCAGCTTCATTCTCCGAATGATATTGGGTGGCAGCTTCGCGGAAGGTGACTTTGGCGGCTTCCTCATCCTTCCGCTCGGTCAGCACGTCGCGCTTTTCAACCTTCACGGCTTTGCGGAGTTCGGCGGCTTTCGCGCGCGCCTCGGCCAGCGTCACCAGCTTTGCGCTACCCACTCCGATGTCGCGTCGCTTGCCATCCTGCTGGAGTCGCAAATTCCAGTAGGCACCGCCGCGTTTGTCCACTTTCAGGAATAATCCGTCACCGTCCTGATAGGTGCCCGGATTCGCCAAGGCTGCCTTGACCGCTACCGCCGTGAGTTTGCCCATTGCTCTACCCCCACATTTTTCGGGACCGAGTTGCGAAACCAAAGTGTGGGGGGAAGGCACTTTACCCCCACACTACCCCCACACTTGGTTCCGGTTGCAGGCAAATTGCAGCGGTCAAATGCGGATGGTAAGGGCGGTAATACCCTTGGTTTTCTGCGATTTCTAGGGCTTTTCGGGGATGCTCTGAGAAAGGGCGGTGGTGGACAGGGCTGGATTCGAACCAACGTACGCTTGCGCGGGCAGATTTACAGTCTGCTGCCTTTAACCACTCGGCCACCTGTCCACACCGTGCTGTCGCTTGCGGCAAAACCGCAGTCTGGGCACCCGTGAGTGCCTTGCAACCGAGAGGGGGCGCTATTGGCGAAGCGCGCCATTCCTGTCAATGGGTTCAAGTCGTTGAGACACCGGATCGCCAGAAGGAGAGCGTGTGAGCAAGCGGAGCGAGGGCGGACCGAAACGGGCCTTGCGCGGTCGTGCAGGCCGCATGCAGGGCGGACGCGGCTCTGGCCGGGCCAGCGCCGGAGCCGTGCGCCTGTGGGGTCGCCATGCGGTCGAGGCGGCATTGATGAACCCGGAACGCCGCCATCGCAAACTGTGGGCGACACGCGAAGGGGTCGACTCGCTCGATGGCGAATTGCCGCCAGATTTTCCGGTGGAATGGGCCGGACCGACCGACCTTGCCCGCCTGGTAGCTCGTGACGCGCCACATCAGGGCCTCGTGCTCGAATGCGACATGCTGCCCGACATTTACCTGTCCGACGTGCTCGACCATGATCCCGCACGACCGCTGGTGGTGCTCGATCAGGTGACCGATCCGCACAATGTCGGCGCGATCATGCGGTCGGCAGCCGCATTCGACGCCTGCGCCGTGTTGACGCAGGACCGGCACGCTCCGCCTGAATCGGGCACTCTGGCCAAGAGCGCCTCGGGTGCGCTCGAGATCGTGCCGTGGGTGCGGGTCGTAAACCTCGCCCGCGCGCTCGACGAAGTTGCCGAGGCCGGATACTGGCGCATCGGCCTTGCAGGGGAGGCGGAGGCAACGCTGGCCGAGGCTCTGCCGGCGGGGCCAGTCGCTCTCGTGCTCGGGGCCGAGGGCGAAGGCATGCGCCACAACATCGGCCAGCACTGCGATGCGCTTGCCCGCCTGCCGATCAGCGAGGCCATGGAAAGCCTCAATGTCAGCAATGCGGCGGCAATTGCGCTATATGCCGCATCGATCCGCAACCATGGCCAGGGGGAAATCCAATGAACGCAAACATCGAGATCGGACGTGCTTCGGTCGGCAAGCGCCTGACCGCAGGGCTGATGATGGCCACGCTCGGCCTGTTGCTCGCGGCCTGTATCCTGATGCCCGGCAGGTTCACCTCGAGCCTCGATCTGCGCAAGGACGGGCATTTCAGCTTCGCCTACAAGGGCGAAATCCATTTCGTCTCGCCATCGGACCTCGACGAGGGCAAGGGCGACGGCGCGAAATCGGCCAGCAAGGAGCAGGAAGAAGCGCAGATGAAGGCGATGCTCGGCGGCGCGGACCTCTCCGATCCCAAGGCCGCCGAGGAATTCGCGCGCAAGCTCATGCGCCAGCATGGCTGGAAAAGCGTCAAGTCGATGGGCAAGGGCCGATTCGACGTCGACTATGCGGTCAGCGGCACGCTGACCCACGATTTCACTTTCCCGGTGATCGACGATTTCCCGCAAGCCAATCCGTTCGTCCAGGTGATCCTGCGCGGTGACGGCTCGGCGCGCGTAAATGCCCCGGCGTTCTCGTCGGGCGCATCGGGATCTCCGCTCAGGAGCCTTGCGCGGATGGGTGCAATGGACGAGGCAAACAAGGACAAGGGGCCGCAGCTCCCGGTCATGGAAGGCACCTTCGCGGTGAGCACCGACGGCGCAATCCTCGCCAACAACACCGAGGAAGGACCGCGCACGGACGCATCGGGCAGTTCGGTCCTCAATTGGAAAGTCGATGACAGCACCGCGTCCGCGCCGTCCGCGCTCATCAATCTGACGAAATAGCCGGATCGCTCCAGCAAAAAAGAAAACCGCGCCAGCCTCGTCGGCCAGCGCGGTTTCTCGGGTCGCTTGCGGCCGGAACCGCAGGACCGGTAGGTTCTTAGTTGACGGCGTCCTTGAGGCCCTTGCCTGCCTTGAACTTGGGCAGGGTCGAAGCCTTGATCTGCATCGCTTCGCCGGTGCGCGGATTGCGACCCGTCGAGGCCTTGCGCTTGGCGACCGAGAAAGTGCCGAACCCGACAAGGCGAACTTCCTCGCCCTTCTTGAGCGAACCGGTGATTGCCTCGAAGACTCCTTCGACGGCCTTGGTCGCATCGCTGCGGGTCAGGCCGCTGGAATCGGCAACGGCGCTGATCAGATCATTCTTGTTCATTCGAAAACCCCCTAAACTCAGGATGTGGAATCGGACTTGAAAGCTTGTGCATTCGCGAGAGTGCGCGCGAGCGGGCCATGGTGTGAACGATTTCGCCCTTGCCTGTCAAAGCCAAATCCCGGCGTTTCGATGCATTTTCGGATGAAATGCTACCATTATGACGCTCATGCCGATGCCATAAGCGGAACACACGGGTCGCATACCTGCGAATCGCCGAAAAGCGACGAAAAATCCTGTCAGCTTGGCTCCGCGATTCGCTGCGCTGCAGCGCAAAATGCCCCGTTCGGTATCAATGTGCCGTGGCGGACTGGCCCGGTCCCGCAAGGCTCGGCGCTGCCGATTGGCTCGCCAGCTCGTCCGCTTCGGTCCATTCGATCGGCTCCAGCCGCTCGGTCAGCGCCCGCTGGAGCACCTCGTCGACATGGCCGACAGGAATGATCTCGAGACCTTCCTTCACATTGGCCGGAATCTCGGCGAGGTCCTTTTCGTTCTCCTCGGGGATGAGCACCGTCTTGATGCCTCCGCGCAGAGCCGCGAGCAGCTTCTCCTTGAGACCGCCAATCGGCAGCACCCGACCGCGCAGGGTCACTTCGCCGGTCATGGCAATGTCTTTGCGCACCGCGATCCCGGTGAGCGTGGAGACGATCGAGGTGACCATGCCAATGCCCGCACTCGGTCCGTCCTTGGGCACAGCGCCTTCGGGCAGGTGGATGTGCACGTCCTTGCGATGGAACACCGAAGGCTTGATGCCATAGGCGGGGCTGCGCGCCTTGACGAAGCTGAAGGCGGCCTGGATCGATTCGCTCATCACCTCGCCCAGCTTGCCGGTGGACTTGATCGCGCCCTTGCCGGGAACGGTGACGCTCTCGATGGTCAGCAGCTCCCCGCCGACCTCCGTCCAGGCAAGACCGGTGACCGCGCCGACCTGGTGCTCCTCTTCCGAAACGCCATGGCGGAACTTGCGAACGCCCGAGAAATCCGAAAGGTTATCGGGTGTTATGACGATCTCTTTCGCCTCGCCCTCAAGGATCTTGCGCAGCGACTTGCGCGCCAGACGCGCGATTTCGCGCTCCAGCGTGCGTACGCCTGCCTCGCGCGTGTAATAGCGGATCAGGTC
>JAGREJ010000206.1 GCA_020446595.1 Novosphingobium sp.
AAAACCTCCGCGTCCTGCTCCTGCGCGAAATGCAGACCAAACAGCGGATCGTCGAACAGCTCGCTGCAATATTCGAAGGTATCGACCAGCGCCTGCGCGCCGACATGACTGTCCGGATCACCGAGCACGCGGGCATCGATGCCGTTGCGGCCAAGTATCCGCGTCGCATCGCCATTGCGCCGCCGCGCGAACTCGGAAAAACCGCGCAGATTGGCCGCGCGCAACTGACCTGCGCCGGGCAGTGCGTCCAATGGACCCTCGATGCCGTAGAAGATCGATTCCCTGACCATGGTCGCACATCAATACGGCGCACTGCGTTCTGCGTCCATTGTCCATCGCCCTGCGCTCACGGTCTATACGGCACGCACATCGAGTGCCAGCATGGGTTACTGTCGGGAGAGAGAGTTACATGGTCGAGATGAAATCGCCGCAGGAGCATCGCGAGGAAGCGCGCGAGTTCGTCCGCTACGAGAAGGATCGCGAGCGCCGCATCGCCACGATCACCTTCGACCGGCAGGACCGCGGCAACTCCACCACGATCGGCATGCGGATGCTCTATGCCGACTATGTCCACCGCTCGAACGTCGATGACGAGGTCAAGGTCTTGATCATTCGCGGCGAGGGACAGGATTTCGGTACCGGCGGCGACATCGACGAACATGGCGACATGTATCTCAACCCCAAGGAAGGCGAGAATTTCCTCTCGGACCTCGAGATCGGGCAGGACGAGGGCGTGGTTTACCCACCACCCGGCTCCTATCGCCATCTCCACACGCTGACCGACTATTACGGCAAGGCGGCCGCCGGTCAGCGCCCGCTTCAGGAGTTCAAGAAGATCTCCATCGTCGAGGCCAAGGGCTATTGCTACGGCTGGCATTTCTACCAGTGCGGAGATGCCGACATGATCGTCTCTTCCGATGATGCCCTGTTCGGCCATCCGTCTTTCCGTTACGCCGGTTGGGGACCGCGCATGTGGACCTGGCTCGAAACCATGGGCTATCGCAAGTTCGCCGAGATGGTGTTCACCGGCAGGCCGTTCTCCGCCGCTGAAATGGCCGAGTGCAATTTCGTCAACAGCGTCGTCCCGCGCGCCGACCTCGAAACCGAGGTCGAGAAATACGCCGACGCCTGCTCGCGAACCCGCCCGCTCGACTACGTGGTCGCGCAAAAGACCTTCTTCGAGGCCTACAAGCAGTATCGCGGCGAATATCTCGGCAGCATGCTGACCGGATGGCTTGAGGGTATGCTTCCGGCAATGACGCCGGACCGCGAAACCAAGGTCGATCTGGGCGGCGATGCCTTCGATGGCGGGATCGCCAAGACGGTCAAGAACAACGACCTCAACTATCCGCCCGAATGGCGCCTCAGCCGAGGTGGTAGACAGGCCAAGGAATAGGCTCGGAAGCATCCCCTGCGGATGCATCGCGGGAATGGCTGGAGAGAGACATGCCTGAAACCCTGTTCGCCCTCGACGAGAGCAATTACCGCAATTGCCAGACGCTCTATCGTGGGGATCGAAAACGCGAGTATTACGATGGCGAGTTCTGGGTCGATGATGCCCTGCCGGTCGAGGTCCATGCCCGCAAATGCGAGATCGGGCCTTTCACCATCATCGAAACGAGTGCGGCAACGCGCCAGTTCTTTCGGCGCACGCAAAGGCACATCCGCGAAGATGCGACCGATCTCAGCGTCCTGTGGTTCGTGCGCAAGGGGCAACTGATCTACGCCAACCAGAGCGGCCAGACCACGATCGGCCCCGGCGAATTCTTGCTCAGCCGTTCGATGTCGCCTTTCTTCATCGAGCTTCAGCCGGGGGGCGAAGGACTTCACGAAATTCTTCACGTTACCTTGCCGACCCATCTGCTGCGTCCTCACCTCGCCGCCGAAGTCACGAACAGCGCCTCGCTTGCAAGCGGGTGTCGTGAGGTGGCGATTGCCCATCGCCTGCTTGCCGACGCTTTCGAGGATGACGACGGCCTCTCGCAGGATTCCGCAATCCTGCTCGTCGAGACGGCCTGCAGGCTGATCGGAAACGCACTTGGCCAGTGCGACCTGCAGTCAGGCTCACGGCGTACGCTGGGCGAGCAACGTCTGGTCGATGTCCTGCGATTCATCGAAGTCCATCTGTCCGACCCCAGCCTGTGCATGGCGATGGTGAGCAAGGGCTGCGAGGTCAGCCCGCGCTATCTTTCACTGCTGCTGCAGGGCACCGGCAAGACATTTTCCGAATTGGTCTGGTCCAGACGCCTCGAAATGGCACGCGACTGGCTCGCCCGGTCCGACCCGCACGACGTAGCCATCAGCGAGATCGCCTATGGCGTCGGTTTCAAGAGCACGGCCCATTTCAGCCGCAAGTTCAAGCAGGTCTTCGGCATCAATCCGAGCGACTTCCGCGAAAACGCGATGTCGGAGAGCGACGAGGCCGAAACCTGTCTTGCCGATTACCAGAACCGGGCACCCGCGACCTTGCAGTAGGCGCGCCGGCCAGACTCGCATTCCACTCCGTTTTCAGGGGCACTCCCATGCAACAGGACCAGACCGAGAGTGAAGCTATGGTCACGCTCGATACCAGCGATGTCGATCGCTATGTCGGCCAGCGCGTTGTCTTCGCCGAGATGTGGGATCCGGCCAGCGCGACCGAGATCCGCCGCTGGGTACAGGCGCTCGATTACGCCAATCCGATCCATTACGATGAGGAAATCGCGCGCGCCTCGCGCTTCGGCGGAATCGTCGCGCCGCAGAGCTTCACCGTCGCGATGGACTATGGCCACGGCTGCCATCCCTCCTGCATCGGCAATGTGCCGGGCACCCACCTGATCTTCGGCGGTGAGGAATGGTGGTTCTACGGCGGTCGCATCCATCCCGGCGACTTCCTGCGGCAGGAACGCTTCTTTGCCGGATACAAGGTGCGCGACACCGGCTTTGCCGGGCCGACGATGTTTTCGGACGGCGATACCTACCATTACCGCGAGGACGGCACCCTGTTCGCCAAGGAGCGCGCTACCTCGATCCGCTACTTGCGGGAGGAAGCCAACAAGCGCGGCGTCTATGGCAAGGACAATCGCTCGGTCAAAAGCTGGACCGAGGCCGAAATGGCGGAAGTCGACCGGATGCGGTTCGAGTGGATGATGTCGAACCGCGCGGGCACATCGCCCCACTGGCATGACGTGCAGGTGGGCGACACCCTTCACCGCCGCGTCATCGGCCCGCATACGCCCCTGACTTTCGGTTTCGAATATCGCGCCCACCGCCAGAACATCTGGGGCACATGGCGCTGGAACCCACCCGAGGGACTCGACGATCCGGCCAAGCTCAACGCCGGGTTCGACGAGGACATGACCTACGATTTCGAAGCGCAGAAGCTCGATCCGCGCCAGAAAGACGGGCTCTATTTCGGCCCCTCCAGCGGCCATCTCAATCCAGCCAAGGCCGAAAAGATCGGCATGGGGGGCACCTATGGATACGGCGCCTCGATGAACGCCTGGCACCTCGACAGCGTCGCGTTCTGGGCAGGCAACGACGGCTACATCTGGCATTCGAAAACCCAGTTCCGCAAACCGGCGTTCGAGGGCGATGTGACCTTCGTCGAGGGCGAAGTCGTCGACAAGTCCGAAACCGGCGAATTCGGCATGCCCACCGTGCGCATCAAGACTCGCATGACGACGCAGGACGGCGATACGATCCTGACCGGGACGGCGGACGTCTCGCTACCGCATCAGCGCTGATGGACCTCTCGCGCCTCGTCAGGACCGCGCCCGGAAAGACGGGCTTATCGCTGGTCGAGGCCATGCCGCTGGCCGAGGAGCCGGGCCTGGGGGCACTGACCATCGGCGGCTATCTGCGCGAAGTTTGCGAGCAGCACTGCCCCGCCGAGGCAGTGGTCTTCCACGAGGACGGGCGGCGCATTTCCTGGTCCTACGATGAGTTGTGGCAACACTCGGTGGCGGTTGCTTCGGCGCTCGCCGCCCAAGGCATCACGCCCGGCGAACGCATTGGCATTCTGATGACCAACCGCCCGGAATTTCTCTCGGCGTTCTTCGGCATTGCCCTCTCGGGCGGGGTCGCGGTCGCGCTCTCGACGTTCTCGACGCAGAGCGAACTGGCGCACATGCTCGAAGCCTCGCAGGTCACGACGTTGCTGTTCGAGGCGCAGGTGCTCAAGACGGATTTTGCCGCAATGATCGCCGGGCTCGATCTGGCGAGCCGGTTCCCGGCGCTCACACGGCTGGTTGGCCTGGGCGATGCGAAGGGCTTCGAGAGCTGGGACCAGTTCACCGCATCGGGCAGCGGCGAGCACGAATTTCCTGAAGTCGGCCCGAGCGATCCGGGCGGAATCTTCTTCTCCTCGGGGACCACCAGCCTGCCCAAGGGTATCGAGCACAGCCAGCGGGCCTTCACCATCCAGTGGTGGCGCTGGCCGCGCCTGTTCGCCATGCACGAGCCGGTGCGGGCATGGACGGGCAACGGCTTTTTCTGGTCGGGCAACATCTCGATGGTCGTCGGCACGGCGCTCAGCACTGGCGGCTGCATTGTCCTGCAAAGCCATTTCGACGCGGGCGAAGCCTTGCGGCTGATCGAGGCGGAGCGTGTGACTTTCGCCAATGGCAGGCCGCATCAATGGGCGCGATTGCAGGCCGATAAAGGCTGGGCCGATGTCGACTTGTCCTCGCTCAAATACGTGCCGCGCGGCGAACTCATCTGGGCGCATCCTACGGTGGAGACCGACTGGGAAGTGCCGCAGGCCTTCGGCACCACCGAGACGATGTCTATCTGTACCTGCATCGGTCGCGAAGCGAGCGAGGCGGACTATGCTGGAAGCTTCGGCCTGCCGCTGCCCGGAAACACGCTCAAGATCGTCGATCCCATGTCCGGCAAGGTACTTCCCCTCGGCGCAATCGGAGAGATGTGCGTCAAGGGTCCAACCCTTATGAGCCACTATCTCGGCAAGTCGCCAGAGGACTGCTTCGACGCCGAAGGGTTCTTCTGCACCGGCGACAGCGGTCGCGTCGATGAGCAGGGCCGGTTCTTCTGGCTCGGGCGGATGACGGCCATGATCAAGACCGGCGGCGCCAATGTCTCGCCCGAGGAGATCGACGAGATCCTGGCAAACTGGCCTGGCGTCAAACGCGTGCAGACCGTTGGCGTGGACGACGATCTCCTCGGTGAGCGCGTCGTCACCTGCATTGTCCCGGTCGAGGGTGCAAGCATCGTCGAGGACGACATGATCGCACACCTCAAGGCCCGGCTCGCCAGCTACAAGATTCCCCGGCAAGTTTTGATCTGCACAGAGCAGGACTTCGCCATCACCGGCAACGAGAAGGTCAAGCCCGCCGACATCCGCGCCATGGCGGAACAAAGGCTGGCGGTGAGCCAGGGCAATTGCTGATGCGGCGACGGTCATTTCATTGCCAAACATGGCAGGCCTATCCACACTGGCGGGACAAAGGGCGGAGAGGATGATGGCAGACCAGAACGAAGCGTTCGATGTGGTCGTTGTGGGTTCGGGGGCAGCAGGAGCGATGGCCGCGCTGCGCGCCGCCGATCAGGGCCTGTCGGTGCTGATCGTCGAGAAAGAGCGCAAGTTCGGCGGCACTTCGTCGGTTTCGGGCGGCGTGATGTGGGTGCCCAATCACAAGCTTGGCGACGATGCGGGCGACAGCCGCGAGGCCGCGCTCGAATACCTGCATGCCACGATCAAGGTTCCGGTCAACGAAATCCGCCTCGAAGCCTATGTCGATCAGGCCCCGCAGATGCTTTCGTTCCTGACCGGCACCGGCGTCCCGGTCGAAACCGGAGTGTGGCCCGATTACTTTCCCCATGAGCCCGGCGCGCGCGCAGACCGTTCGCTGACCGTGCCGACCTTCGACGGGCGCAAGCTTGGCGATGACCGCTATCCGCTGATGCGCGAGCAGTACAACCGCTTCAAACTGTTCGGCAAATATTCAATGGACCTTGGCGAGACGTTCACGCTGATGACGCAGGAGAAGGGCTGGCGGCGGACGGTCATCAACATCTTCCGGCGCTACTGGCGCGATCGCGATACGCGCAGGGTCAGCCATCGCGACCGCCGTTTTACCCAGGGCGCAGCGCTGATGGGCGAGATCTACGAGAAGGTCTTCGCGCGCGGGGTCGAGCTTCGCACCGAGACCATGCTGGAGGAATTGCTGGTCGACAGCGGCGGGCGCGTCATCGGCCTGGAGGTCAGCAATTACGGGCGGCGCTACGACATCGAGGCACGGCACGGCGTCGTGCTCGCGGCGGGCGGCTTCGAATGGAACCAGGAACTGCGCGACCGGTTCTTCCCGGTTCCCGGCCTCACCCGGCACAGCTCCTCGCCCGAGGACGCCAACCGGGGCGAGGCGCTGATCGCAGGCGAGAAGATCGGCGCGAGCACCGAACATACCGCGCAGGCCTGGTATATTCCGACCATGCAACTGCCGATGGCAGGCACGTCCAACTTCAACGAAATCCATCAGGCAGCGTTCGACGTGGGCCGCCCGCACTCGGTTTGCGTCAATCGCAAGGGCCACCGCTTTGTCGATGAGGCGACCGGCTACGACAGCTTCGGGCAGGCGATGATCGCCGACCATCTGGCGACCGGCGCGAACTGCCCGTGCTGGCTGGTGTTCGATGCCGACTTTCGCGCCAAGTTCAGTGCGGGCGGCCTGCTCCCGGCCTTGCTCATGCCGGACAAGAAGGTGCCCGGCGAATGGTGGGACCACTACGTGTTCCGCGCCGACACCCTGGCCGCGCTTGCCGAGAAGATCCACGTCCCGGCGGACGCACTGGCGCAGACCGTTTCGAACATGAACGACTATGCCAAGTCGGGCGTCGATCCCGAATACGGGCGCGGCAGCAATGCCTATGACCAGATGTTCGGCGATCCGGCGTGCAAGCCCAATCCCTGCCTTGGCGCCATCGCAAAAGGCCCGTTCTACGCGGTGCCGATCAATGCCGGCGATCTCGGCACCAAGGGTGGTCTGCGCTGCGACGAGCGCGCACGGGTGCTCGATGGCGAGCGCAATCCCATCGCCAGCCTCTATGCGGCGGGCAATTGCGCGGGATCGCCGTTCGGCGATTGCTACCCCGGCGCGGGCGCGACGATAGGTCCGGCCCTGACTTTCGGTTACGTTGCGGCGAACGACATTCTCGAACGCGCCGCCAACCGACGCGACGCAGCAGCGGAGACAGCGGAATGAGTGCGCAACGGGTAGCCATCGTGACAGGCGCGGCAGGCGGCATCGGCGAAGCCATCACCCGGCGGCTGGGGCAGGACGGCATGGCCGTAATCGGCACCGGCCGCACCGAAGCATCGCTGGCCAGGCTGAAGGACAGTCTTGCCGGGGTCATGGATTTCGATTTCGTGGCTGGCGATCTCGCTGGCGAGGACGGCCCGGCCGAGGTGGTTGCCAAGGCTGTCGCGCGCTTCGGGCGGCTCGATCACGTCATCAACAATGCCGGATCGTTCAATTTCGGACCCGTTGGCGACACCACCGACGAAATGCTCGACGAAGTGCTCGGCATTTCCATGCGCGCGCCGTTCCGCCTCTGCCGCGAAGCCCTGCCGCATCTCGGCGAAGGCTCCACGATCCTGTTCATCGGCTCGACCTGGGGGCTTTACGGCACGCCGGGCGGCGGCGCCTACAGCACGGTGAAGGCGGGCCAGATCGGGCTGATGCAGACGCTGACGGCGGAATATGGCAGGCGCGGCATTCGCGCCAATTACATCGCCCCGACCGTGGTCAGGACGGCAATGACCGACGCCTACTGGGATGAGGAATTCTTCCACCGCACCAACCACGAACTGACGCCCTTGGCTCGCGAATGCACGACCGACGACGTTGCCGAAATGGTCAGCTTCCTGTGCTCGGACCGGGCGAGTTTTGTGACGGGCCAGACCATCGCCGTCGATGGCGGCGTCTCATCGACGCGCTATCTCGATCCCAAGGCGATCATGGCGGAGAGGAAATAGAACGGCTCAACTTATCGCGCCGCTCGCCTTGAGCGCCGCGTATTCGTCCTCGTCCAGACCCAGCAGTTCGCGATAGACGTATTCGTCATGCTCGCCGAGCGTGGGCGCGCCGCGCTCCAGTTCGGCCCCGTCGGGCTCGATCCGCCAGCTTGAGCCGACGACCGGCCTGGCGTCGCCATTGCCGTTGATGACCATGCGGAATGTCCCGTTCGACCAGAACAGGTCTTCCGACATCAGGTCCAGACTCGAAGCGGCGGGCCATGCCGCCACGCCCCGCGCACGAAGCCGCCGGGCGAGATCGGAGCCATCCAGGGCTTTCGTCAGCCGGCCCAGTTCGGCTTCCAAAGCACTGCGGTTCAGGCAGCGGCTTTCGTGGGTCGTGAATCGCGGATCGTCAGCTGGTTCTGCCAAACCGAGTTCATCGGCAAGCGCGCGCCACTCCTCGTCGCCGTCGCAGGCAATGCTGATCCAGCCATTGTTGCGCGTAGGAAAGAAGCCGTGCGGTGAAAGTTCGTCGTGCGTATTGCCGCGATGGACCGGCGGCTCGCCGGTGAGGCCGAAAGCGAACAGGCTGTCTCCCACCAGCCCCGAGATCGCCTCCACCGCCGAAAGATCGACCTGCTGCCCCTCCCCCGTCCGCTCCCGGTGATGCAGCGCGGCAATCGCTCCGAATGCGGCGGCAGCGCCTGCCGTGGTATCGCCATAGCGGATGTTCATGCCGCGTGGCACCTTGCCCTCGTGCCCGACAAGACTGGTCAGGCCGCCAATCGCCGCGAAGCTCGGAGCGTAGCCGGTCTGATAGCCCAGCGGCCCATCGCTGCCGTACATCTTGATCGAGACGTGGATGATGTCGGGCCTGATCGCCTTCATCGCCTCGTAGGACAGGCCCAGCTTGTCGAGCGCGCCGGGGCGAAGGTTGTCGAGCACAATGTCGCTCACGGCGATCATCTTCTTGAGCTGCGCGATCCCTTCGGCGCTCTTGAGATTAACGCGCACGCTCAGCGCCTCGGTGTTCTGGCTGAGGAAATAGGGCGCGTGCTCAATATCGACGCCGCCATAGGCGCGCATTTCGTCGAGCGCGCTGGCGCTCTCCACCTTGATGACTTCGGCTCCGAGCTGCGCCAGCAACTTTGCCGCATAGGGACCGGCCCAGACCTTGGCGACGGCGAGCACTCGCACCCCCGCCAGCGGTCCGCCACGTTGCCGATAGCTCATGGTAGCACCTCGTCGCGGTCGGCGTCCGGCGCGGGCGCAGTGCTGGCCAGACGCACCGGACTTGCCGTCATGCGGTAGGCCGCCGTCGGATAGTTTGCTCCGCCCAACGACTGAAAATGGCCGCGATGGCGGTATTGTTCGTTGGCGATCAGGTCTGGCGCCGCATTGACCGGCGCGAGCGGTACGCACTTCGCCTGTGCGGCAACGGTCACATCGTCCCGCCTCTGGCTGGCGATCCACGGCCGAAACTGCTGACGGAAACTTGCGACGCGTTCGGGCGTGCAATGGAATTCCAGCCAGTCCTGCGGAAATTGCTCGGCCCATGCCGGATTGCCCATGATGTCCTTCAGGCCCTGCCACTGCGCGGAGGTCATCATCACGAGGTGGACGAAGCCATCGGCGCAGGCAAACACGTCGCCCGGCCCGCCCATGTCGTAGCGGCGGCGCGAGCGGCTTGGCTCGTCGTCTCCCGCCAGCACGCGGCCGAGCACTACGTCGGCGCGACTGATCTGTACGGCGACTTCGGACAGGTCGATGAACTGGCCCTCCCCCGTTCGCCGCTGACGCAGCAGGCTCGCGGCAGTGGCCATCGCGGCGTCGAGGCCGCTTTCATAGTCGGGCATGAAGCGCCCCGCTCCCATAAGCGGCGGATCGGCGGGGTCACTCTCGCTCGGCGTGTGCCATGCCCATCCGCCAGCGGCGGCGACATTGATCGGCCAGGCGCGATGATGGTCTTCGGGCGCGTGCTGTCCGAAAGGCGTGATCTGGCAATGGACGAGACGCGGGAAACGCTCGCTCAGGTTGGCCGGAGCGAGCCCCAGATGCTTGCACCATTGCGGATCGTGATCGTCGATCAGGGCATCGGCGCGCCCCAGCAGCCTGGCCAGCATGGCGCGGCCTGACTCCGCTTCGAGGTCGACGACCACCGACTTCTTGTTGGTGTTGCAATAGGCGAAGACCGCGCCCTTTCCATCGACATGCGGACCATAGCGCCGCGTCGGCGAGCCACCGGGTTGCTCCAGCTTGATGACCTCGGCGCCGAAGTCGGCAAGCAGCCGCCCGGCCCATTCGCCACAGACACGCTCCGCCGTTTCGATGATCGTGATGCCCGAGAGCGCGCTCACAGCGACATCCCGTCATCGATCGTCAGCGTGGCGCCGGTGACGTGACGTGAAGCATCCGAGCACAGGAACAGGAGCGGTTCGATCAGCGCATCGACCGGCATTACACGACGGCGCGGCAGCGCCTGAATGGCAGGCCCGCTTTCCTTGCCGTCGAACCAATCGGCATTCATTTCGGTTTTCACCCAGCCGGGCTGAAGCGTATTCACGTTGATCCCCTGCCGCACCCACTCTTTCGCCAGATTTCGGCCCAAGTGGGCAATTCCAGCCTTGGTCGCGGCATACATGGCATCGCCCGTGTGGAATTGCTGCGCGGTGATC
>JAGREJ010000021.1:0-163 GCA_020446595.1 Novosphingobium sp.
CCTTGGCAATGGCGATCAGCGGCACATCCTCGACGCCCAGCTCCTCCAGCGCCTCCTTCACCGCGCTCATCTGTCCCTTGCCGCCATCGATCAGGACGAGATCGGGCCACACGGCCACCCCATCGCCCGATTGCCTGTCGCGATCCGGATCTTCCTCCAGCGC
>JAGREJ010000021.1:275-4644 GCA_020446595.1 Novosphingobium sp.
ACCATTGCGCCGACGGCCTTGGCGCCCTGGATATGGCTGTTGTCGTATATTTCGATGCGCTGCGGAACTTCAGGTAACTCAAGGAATTCCGCCATTTCCTCCAATACCTTGGCTTGGGAACCGCGCTCCGCCATGCGCCTTTCCAGAGCCTCCACCGCATTGCGGCTGGCCTGCTCGATCAGACGGCGGCGGGTGCCACGTTGCGGCACGGAAATCTCGACCTTGCGGCCCGCGCTCTCTGCAAACGCTTCCTCCAGCAGAGCCGCTTCCGGCAAGTCCCGGTCGACAAGGATCAGTCTGGCGGGCGGCACTTCCTCGTAGAACTGGGCAAGGAAGCTTTGCATCACCTCTGCCTCGCTCAGGCCTTCGGTATGGCTGGGAAAGAAGGCTCGGTGTCCCCAGTTCTGGCCGCCGCGAATGAAAAAGGCCTGCACGCCGATCTGTCCGCCCTTGGCGGCCAACGCGAAGATGTCGGCAGTGTCGATCCCCTCAGCGTTGATCGCCTGACTACCCTGGATGAAAGTCGCCGCGCGCAGCCGGTCGCGCAGCATCGCCGCACGCTCGAAATCCAGCGCATCGGCGGCCTCGGCCATCTGTGCCTCGATTTCGCGCTGCACGGCGCTGGACCTGCCGCCAAGAAAGTCCTTGGCCTGCCTGACCAGTTCGCCATATCCCGCCTCGTCAATGCGCCCGACGCAGGGCGCGGAACAACGCTTGATCTGATACAGCAGGCAGGGCCGGTCGCGCCGGGAGAAAAACGAATCCGTGCAGCTTCTTAGAAGGAATAGTTTCTGCAGTGCGTTAATCGTGGTGTTGACCGATCCGGCGCTGGCGAAGGGACCGTAATAGTTGCCCTTAGCGCGCCGCGCGCCGCGATGCTTCTGGATTCGCGGAAAGTCGTGGTCGGAACGCAGCAGGATGAAAGGGAAGCTCTTATCGTCGCGCAGCAGCACGTTGTATGCCGGACGATAGCGTTTGATGAGCTGGGCTTCGAGCAGCAGCGCCTCGGCTTCGGAATTGGTTGTGACGATGGTCATCGAGCGGGTCTGACTGACCATGCGTTGCAGCCGCGAGGGCAGTCGCTCAACCTGCGTGTAATTGCCCACCCGGTTCCTGAGCACCCGCGCCTTGCCGACATAGAGCACATCGCCGCGCGCGTCGTTCATACGATAGACGCCGGGCTTGCTCGGCAGGGTGCGCACCGTCTCGCGGATGACCTCGCTGCCCTTTTGCAGGTCCGGCTGATCCGCGCCGCGCACGGCATAGGTCTGGCGCTCCTCGTTGAAGCGTTCCGCGCCCTTGGGATTGGGCGGAGTTCCGGCGGGAGTGCGGCTCATACCCCCAGATAGGGCCTGACCTGCGAGATTGGAAAGTCCCGCACCGTCGTCACAGGCTGTAAACCGGCGATAAGCTTGTCAGAATCGCTTGCGCACATCGATTCCGATCACCCTGCCCTGCGGCTCGCGGTAGGCGCGCTGGTAGGCAAGCGGGATCTGCCCCGTTTCGTCGGTCACTTTCTGGCGCGAATCGAACAGGTTGTCGAACTCGAAGGCAATGTTCGTTCCCTTGAGCAGCGGCACTCTCTCGATCAGCCCCTCGCGCTGGTCGAGATTGATGAAAATCCGGGCATACACATTGAAAATGCTGCCAAAGCGCAGATCCGAAGTCCCCGGTGCGCCATTCGAGCTAACCGTGGCGGGCGCTCGCCAGCTTCCCCTGAGGCGAAGGCCGTAGCCATTCTTGAACACACCGCCTTCGAAGGAGACCCTGTGGCGCGGCACGCCGCCGGCGGAAAGCGCATCGCCGGCCAGTTGATCGAGCACCGGCCCGCCCTCGGCAATAGTCACCCGATCGCTGAAACTCACCGTGTGATAGACTGAGAGGTTCCAGCGCCCTCCAGGCGGTCCGCCACGACCGAACGGCATTCTCGGTGGAGCGTCGGCGCCAGTGCGGCCACCCCTGCCACCTGCCCCCCGCGTGCTCTCCCCGGACGGCTCCTCCTGCTTGCTCAGGCTCCCGGAGAGATTGAGACCCCAGCGAAGCTGCGAGCTGCTGACACGAGCGAAAGTCACAGGACGCCGGTCAATGGCGATCAGACGCCCGTTGGCGTCGCGGATCGCACGACCGGGAAATGCCGCTTCGATCGCGGGTGTGAGCAACGGAAAGCCGTTGGTCACGTTATCGGACCGGTTGCGGAAATACTCGACCAGCAGGTTGGAACGGCGCAGCACGGGCAGATCCCAATTGACCGACAGCTTCCAGTCGCGCTGTTTCTCGGCGCGCAGCGCCGGATTGCCGCCGGTCGTCAAGGTGACAATCGCGGTTTCGCCACGGGCAAAATCGTAGATCGGGACGTTGAACGTAACGATCTCTGGCGCCCCAAGCTGCGACAGCGACGGCGCGGCCTCGTTTGCGATATAGCTGGCCTGAATCGTGAGCTTCTCCGTCGGATTCCAGATCAGTCCCGCGCTCCAGTCGCTCAGCGTGCCGAAGTCGGAAAGCCGGTTCACGCCTATGCTGGCATTTGCGGAGAGATCGCCCACGCCGGCAAGCACGTCGTTCTTGCGGCTGGTGAGCGGCAGCGAAAGGTTCGCGCCAGCCGAGAGGTCTCCGCGCTTGAGCACGGTGGAATCCGCCACGGTGCGCGTATCGGAATTGTCACTGCGGTTGAAGTTGTACCCGGCCTTTACCGTCAGCGACGCATCGCCTGCTGGCATGGTGAATGGCCGACCGGCCAGTGTGGCGAGCGAGGCCAGCGTGGCGTCCTTCGAGCGTGCAAGGTCGCGCCCTGCCCCGATCCCGCCGGGAAGATCGCTGCGGGTGACCGAGTCGCTGTAGGAGGCATCTCCGGTAACGGTCAGCAGCCAGCCGCCAAGCGGCTTGTTGAGGGCCACGCCCGCCTCGAAAAGATCCGTCCCGTTCTCGCGTTCAAGCGCACGCAGGGACTGTTCCGGCCCTGCCAGCAACAGGTTGTCCAGCCCCGTGAGCGATCGTGTGTCGGTGCGCGTATAGGCCGCATTGGCACTGAGCAAGCCACCCAGACCGTCCTCGCCAAGACCGTTCGACCACGTGCCGTTCAGGGTGATTTCCTGCTTTTCGGGAGCAAGGCTGCGGTACTCTCCGGGGTCGGTGCCCACTGGAAGATCGAGCAATTCCTCCGGATCCTGCACGATCCCGCGCTCGGCTTCGGTGAGCAGCGAGGTACTGACGATCTTCGCCTCAAGATTCATCCGCTTCGGGCCGTCGATCCTCAGCGTTCCGCCTTCGAGTTCGGTATAGAGGTAGCCGCCGCGCGTCGGCACGTTGTATTCGCCCGCCACCTGGCTGCTCGCGAAATTGGCCTTGAGAATGAAATTCACGACGCGCTCGTTTGGCGGATAGCCGAACTTCAGCGCAACCTCCTCGGGCAGCACCTCCATGCGCCGGATCGCCTCCGGCGGGATCGCACGCATTTCGCGGAAGCTGGAAATGCGCTGGCCATTCAGGAGAATGATCGGACGTCCACCGCCCCTTCCCCGGCCACTTCCCGTCTGCGGCCCCAGCGCATCGAGCAGTTCGGCAATCGACCCCGCACCATAAGTCGAGATTTCCGCCTCATCCAGTGTCAGTACAGGAGGAATGTCGGTATCGACCTGACCGGCAAGACGCGTCGCGACAACAACGATGTCGGCGGGGCTGACCTCGCGATCTTCCGCCTCACCATCAGTGTCAGTGACAGTGTCCTGCGCGAAAAGCGTCGATGGAGCGAACAGGGCAAGCGAGGCAAGACAGAGGAAACGCAAGAAAATCATCCTTCGAGACGGATAAATGGTCCCTTCAAGGCTTCCCCTCGCAGCGATTCGTCCAATGCGGCTGCGATTTCAATACGATCTCGCGTATCATTTTGTCGCGCAAGGATAACGCGAGCATGAACGCCCAGTCTTTTCTTTTCGGCGCGTCGCGGCTATGGCGCGCCGCTATGACGCAGAAAAGCACCGGAATCTGATCGCCCATGGCGAAAGAAGAACTTCTCGAGATGCGTGGCAAGGTGGTCGAACTCCTGCCCAACGCGATGTTCAGGGTCGAACTTGAAAACGGCCACGAAATACTTGGCCACACGGCAGGCAAGATGCGCAAGAACCGTATCCGCGTGTTGGTCGGCGACGAGGTGCTGTGCGAACTGACCCCTTACGACCTGACCAAGGGTCGCATCACCTACCGCTTCATGCCCGGTCGTGGCGGCCCAGGCCAGCTCTGACGTCTTGGGCGAAGCCGACAAGGATCCGGGTGCAACCCGACCAACGTCCAGGACCCTGATCCTCGCTTCGGCGAGTCCGCGGCGGCGCGAGTTGCTGGCCCGGCTCGGGATCGAAGCCAGTGAAGTGCGCGC
>JAGREJ010000021.1:4730-7352 GCA_020446595.1 Novosphingobium sp.
GTCGCCAGCGACACCTGCCATGTTCTTGCCGGGGATACGGTCGTCGCGGTCGGCCTTCGCGTGCTGCCCAAGACCGAAGCCGAGGCCGAGGCGCGCCGCTGCCTCGAACTGCTCTCCGGCCGCCGTCACCGCGTATTCTCCGCCGTGGCGCTGCTCTATCCCGATGGCACGCTGCGCGAACGCCTTTCCGAAACCGTGGTGCGCTTCAAGCCGCTCGCGCAAGAAGAGACCGCTGCCTATCTCGCCGGTGGCGAATGGCAGGGCAAGGCAGGCGGCTATGCAATTCAGGGAAGCGCGGAAGGGCTGATCGCCTGGATTTCGGGCAGCCATTCTGGCGTCGTCGGCCTGCCGCTGTTCGAGACGCGGGCTCTGCTGAAGTCGGCGGGTTTCGATCTTGCCTGAGTGGCTGGTCGAGCAAGGCATCGGCGAGGACCGCGCCTTGCTGGTCGAAGATGGCCAGATCGCTGCCGCAAGAATTGACTGGCCCGGCGGGCTTGCGACCGGTCAGATCGAGGATGCGGTGCTGGTCTCTCGCGCGCGCGGCTCGACACGCGGAACGGCGCGCTTCGCCAGTGGCGAGGAAGCGCTGGTCGATCGCCTGCCGCAAGACGCCAGCGAGGGCGCCGCCATCCGGCTCGAAGTGCGTCGTCCCAAGCTCAGTGAGCGGGGCCGCACCAAACTGGCCTCGGCCCGACCCACGGCCCGCGCACCTCGCCCTGCCCCACGTCTTGCCGAAGCATTGACAGAGGAAGGCGCACAGGTGCGGATCGTCCGCCACTTTGCCGAGGGGCTGTGGGAAGACTTGTGGGCCGAGGCATGGTCGGGCGTCGTGGATTTCGCGGGTGGGTCGCTCCATTTTTCGACCACCCCGGCCATGACGTTGGTCGATCTGGACGGCACCCTGACGTTGCGCGAGCTCGCACTCGCCAGCATCGCGCCGCTGTCCGGCGCGTTGCGCCGCTTCGATCTGGCCGGGTCCATAGGCATCGACTTTCCGACGCTTGAAGCAAAGGCCGACCGGCGCGCGGTCGACGAGGCGCTCGAATGCGCACTTGCCGACTGGCCGCACGAATGCACCGCGATGAACGGCTTCGGTTTCGTCCAGCTGGTCGCGCGTCTCGAACGGCAGAGCCTCTTGCATCGCATCGGCCAGAACCGCATCGGTGCGGCGGCGCGGCTGCTGTTGCGACAGGCCGAGAGGGTCATGCAACCCGGAACGCTCCTGCTGACCTGCCATCCCGCGATCAAGGCGCGGCTCCGTCCCGATTGGCAGGACGAACTGGCACGTCGCACCGGTCGCAAGCTGCGTATCAGCAGCGATCCGGCGCTTGCGATCGAGGGCGGCTTCGCGCAAGCCGTGTCCTCATGACCAACAAGCCACGCAAATGTCCGATGTGCGGCAAACCGCGCGTGCCAGACCATGCGCCGTTCTGTTCGTCGCGCTGTCGCGATCGCGATCTGGTGAAATGGCTCGACGACGGATACGCCGTTCCCGGCCCGCCCGCGCCGCCCGAATATCCCGAACAGGATTGAGGGGCTTGCAAAGCCCGCGCCGCGAGGCCATAGGCGCGGCTCCAATCGCTCGCCGGTCCTGAAATGACCGTCGCCGCGGCGATGCCCGGGTAGCTCAGTTGGTAGAGCATACGACTGAAAATCGTAGTGTCGGTGGTTCGATCCCGCCCCCGGGCACCATTATCTTCGTGCATTGTCCGCTCCGCGCCGATCTCCTGTATCGGCACCGTAGCCCGGCAATGGCTTGTCGGCAGAGGCAGGGTCTGCAATGCCTGACACATCTGGCTTGAGCCGGAAACGGATAGACAGCACACCTGTCGGCAGCCCTCTGGGAGAAGGCCTATGGACATCGATCTCCATGTAACCCGCTTCGAATGGGCAGGCGCTCCGCGCGCTATCGGGCCGGGACTTGCCGAACTTGCGCGATCAGCCGAAGCGATCGGCGTCAAGACCTTGTCGCTGATGGATCACTTCTTCCAGATCGAGGCGGCAGGCGCACCCGAAGACCCGATGCTGGAAGGTTACACGGCGCTCGGCTTTCTAGCGGGCCTGACCGAACGCCTGCGTCTGCGCCTGCTGGTGACCGGCGTGACCTATCGCCATCCCGGCCTGCTCGCCAAGATCGTCACCACGCTCGACGTGCTTTCACAGGGCCGCGGAGAGCTGGGCATCGGTGCTGCCTGGTATGAGCGCGAGCACCTGGGGCTCGGCGTTCCGTTTCCACCGCTCGGCGAGCGATTCGAGCGACTGGAGGAAGCGCTTCAGATTTGCCTGCAGATGTGGAGCGCGGACAACGGCCCCTACACAGGCAAGCATTACCGGCTTGCCGAAACGATGTGCGTGCCCGCGCCGGTTTCCTCGCCCCGTCCGCGGATCATGATCGGCGGAAGCGGCGAGCGAAAAACCCTGCGGCTCGTCGCGCAATATGCCGATGCCTGCAACATTTTCGGCGGGCCGGATGTGGTCGCCCACAAGATCGAGGTACTCAAAGGCCATTGCGCCAATGTCGGCCGCGATCTGAGCGAGATCGAAGTCACCGCATTCCTGCATCCGCAGTCCGACTGGACAGGGCATGATGTTCTTCGAAATGCGGAGGCGCTCGCTGCGCTG
>JAGREJ010000207.1 GCA_020446595.1 Novosphingobium sp.
TGTGCAGCATGGTCGAACAGCATGTTGCGCCGTGTCGGCGCATCGACCTCGCCGCGCCCGGCGAGTTCCTTGAGCCAGGCGTCCTGCACTCTGAGAAAGGTTGCCGTCGATTGCTTCCAGTGATCCTGCATCTCAAGGACGATGCCGATGATCCTGTCCGAAATCAGGTCGTCCGGGTCGATTCCCTCGACCAGCAGGCGATCCATCACCTGTCCTATTTCGTGAGCGCGGCGCAGCAGGCCCGCGCGATGCTGCGCAGCATCTCCTTCGACCTCGGCGAGAATGCTGGCGAGCCTGAGCCAGCGCCGCACGGGATCGGCGGCGGGCGGAATGTCCGCACCCGCTCCAAGCGGGTCGAGCAGCGGTCCAAGCGTCTCGTCGAGATCGAGGTCGCCGATCACCGCCATGCGCGGCAGCAGCATTCCCCGCCCTGCCTCCTGCTCGCCCGAGAGCCGGACGAAGGCTTCGGTGACTGTGCGCACGGTTCGCCTGCTCGGCAGCAGCAAGGTCAGCCTTGCAAGGCCAAGGTCGGGTTCGCGGTATCGCGGCACGAGTCCGGCCACGAGTGCGTCGGCGAAACCCCGGTGAGCGGCAATGGTGTAGATCGCGGGAGAGCGCCGCTCAGCCACGCGCCAGGAATTCCTCGGTTGGCGCTATCGCGCCCGGCTCTCCCACCTCGAACCATACGCCGTTGTGCGAGATGCCGTAGAGGCGCTCTTCCTCGATTGCGCGCTGCCACAGCACATTGGTGGAGAACGCCCCTTCGGGCGCATCGCGCAGCAGGCGATGCGAAACGAGCTGCACGCCGCTGTAGATGAAGGGCGCAATGCGGCCCGGCTTGCGGCGCGTCACCCGTCCCCAACCATCGAGATGGAAATCACCCTCGCCGCGGTAGTTCATGGCGCGAGCGTGCGGAACCAGCAGAAGCAGGGCGTCCATCCTGTTCGCGTCCCACGCGGCGCTGAGTTCCGCGAAAACATCCCTTGGCCCATCGAGCCACAGGTTGTCGGAATTGATGCAGAAAAACGGATCGGGCAGGAGCCCCGCCGCCTTGACCATGCCGCCACCGGTTTCGAGCAACTGGTCCCGCTCGTCGGAGATTTCGGTCTGCGGCGGCTTCTTGCGAGTCTTGAGATGGGCCTCGAGCGCATCGGCCAGATAGTGCACGTTGACAACGGCCCTCGCGACACCGGCCTCCGCAAGCTTGTCGAGGCAGTGATCGATCAGCGGCCTTCCCGCCACACGCACCAGAGGCTTGGGCTGCGTGGCGGTAAGCGGTCGCATCCGTTTGCCAATGCCGGCAGCGAGGATCATGGCGCTGTCGCTCGCCAGCGATGTCATAGGTTGAAGTTTCCGCCGTTCGCCTCGCGCAACTGGCGCGGGATATTGCGATCGAACCACTGCGCCACAGGCGCCAGCGCAGGGTGCGCCAGGTCTCGCTCCATGGCCTTCCACACACGCGCGATCAGCGACAGATAGCGCGGCTTGTTGTCGCGCTTCCACAGCCGCACGAAGATGCCCACGATCTTGGCGTTGCGCTGCGCGCCGAGCCGGGCATAGTCGGCAAGGAACTCATCGCCCACAATTCCCGCTTCCTCGCGGTACTGGTCGAACATCACCGCCTCGAGTTCCTGCGAGACATCGCGGCGCGCATCTTGCAGCAGCGACACGAGATCATAGGCCGGATGGCCGATCAGCGCGTCCTGAAAATCGAGCAGGCCCTGCTTCTGCAGGGTGCCGAGCAGCATGATGTTTTCGGCATGGTAATCGCGCAGCACCGTCACGCCCGGCCTCTGGCGCGGCAGCAGTTCTCCGATCACCGTTTCCCATGCCGCCTTGTAGCCGTCCTCGTCGACATTGAGGCCGCGCGCCGGGCAATACCAGCTGGTGAACAGCGTGGCCTCGCGCATGTATTCGGACAGCGAATAGTCATTGAACGGTCCGGGCGGGAGCCTGTGCAGCCGGACCAGCGCGCTCACAGCGGAACGGTAGACCTCGACCTCGTCGTCCGGCCACTGATCGAGATAGTCGCGCATCCGCGACTTTCCGAAATCCTCCAGCAGGACAAGACCCTTCCCGGCGTCTTCGGCAATGATTTCCGGTGCGCGCATGCCGTTGTCGCCCAGCCAGCGCGCGGCGCGCAGGAAAGGGGCAACGTCTTCCTCAGGTGGCGGGGCGTCCATCAGCATGGCCGAGGAGCCAAACCGCTTGACCCGGAAGTAGCGCCGGAACGAAGCGTCTCCGTCGAGCGCCTGCAGCTTGGCGCCGGCCCAGCCCGCGCTTTGGAGAAATTCATCGACACCGGTCGGAAGATTCATCGCCATGGCTGTCGCCCATGCCAAGCCTCGCCGCCCGCGACAATGGCCAGTCTGCCTTCATCCGCATTTTCCAGTGCAATCGACAGGCATCCTGGCTCCTGGGCGAACCCACCGGCATGATCGGGCCATTCCGCAATCAGCACCGCACCGTCGCGATAATCGTCGAGCCCGATCTCCTCGGCCTCTTGCGGGTCGGCCAGCCGATAAAAGTCGGCATGGACGACCCGAAGGCGGACCGAGGGCGGATCGTAGACCTCGACAATCGAGAAACTGGGTGACGGCACCTCGCCCCGATGGCCGAGCGCGGCGATGATCGCGCGTGCCAGCGTGGTCTTGCCGGCTCCCAACCCGCCACTCAGCGCGACCACGTCTCCCGCCCGAAGCTCGCTGGCGATCGAAGCACCAAATGCCTCCATCGAGGCCAGGTCGGGAAGCGAAATTGCGGCGGGTGTCATCGGATCAGGGCAGATCGACTATCGCCGCGGTGCCCTCGTCCGGTTCGGAAACCACCTCGAGCGTGCCGCCATGCGATTCGATGATCCGCCGCGCCAGAGGCAGGCCGATGCCCTGCTTTCGCAGACCGGAATCGCCGGTGTCGAGCCCTTCGAGCGCCCGTGCCAGGGTTGCGGCATCCATCCCGCGACCGTTGTCCGAAACCACGATACGGGTCCACTCGCTTTCGCCGCTTCGCTCCCGCGAGAGCATGAGCAGCACACGACCGCCCGGTGGAGTCGCGGCAACAGCGTTGTCGAGAAGGTGGCCCAGCGCACGCGAGAGGCGGCGTCCATCGCCGCTTATCGATCCCGGCTCGCCATCAAGCTGGAAATCGAGCGTCAGTTCCGCATCGGCGATACGGGCTGATCTCTCGTCGATCAGACGACGCAGGAACGGTTCGAGCGCGATCTCCTCATGTGCAATCGGCAACAGCCCGGCTTCGCTCTGCGACAGGTCGAGCAGGCTCTCGATCTGCTCGGTCAGCCGCTCAACCGAAGTAAGGATCGCCGCCACATAGTCCGCCCCGGATTCGCTCAGCTCGCCGCCCACGCCCTGCTGAAGCAGTTCGGCGAAACCGCCGATGGAAGTGAGCGGCGTGCGTAACTCGGTGCTCATGCTGGCAAGGAAACGGGTCTTGACGGCATCGGCCTCGATAAGGGCCTCGTTGCGCTCGCGCAGGGCCTCCTCGGCCTTCTGACTGTCGGTGATGTCGAGCACCGTCAGAAGGCCATTGCCGTCTGGCAGGGGCACGCCCGCAAACTCCAGAATCCGCCCGTCCGCAAGTGTGGCCCTGCCGCCGCGCTGTTTGCGGTCGAGCGTGGCGGCGCGCACGGTATCGCCCACGGCCTTGGCCTGTTGCGGTTTGGCGAGCCGCGGTCCGATGGTCTCGAGCAGCTCCTCGACATGGGGGTGGCTGTCCAGTTGCTCGGCCTCGAGGCCCCAGTCCGATGCGAACCGGCGGTTCCACAATTGCAGGCGGCCATCGGGCGCGAAGACCGCGACCGATTCGAACAGGCTGTCGAATGTCGCGGTGCGGGTGCGCAGCAGGGTGTCGCGCACGGCGGACAGGCGAAGCTGTTCCGTGCGGTCCTCGGCGATCAGCAGCAGGCCGCCGTCGGGTACCGGATGGGCAATGATGCGCAGGTGCGAGCCGTCCGGCAGCGACCAGTTCTCTTCGATGCTGTCGCTGGCCGCGAACCAGTCGGTCCTTTCGCGCCGCCATGCCGGGAAATCGCGGATTTCGGGAGTACGCGAGGCCTCGTGCGCGCTGTCCAGAAAACGCTCGAATTGCGGCTGCCCTGCCAGACCGGCGGGCTCAAGGGCAAAGATGCGCTGGAATGGCTGATTGGCGAATGTCATGATGCGCCGGGCATCGAATTGCGCGACACCGGCCGAAAGCTGATCGATCATCGAACGCTGCGCATCGCGGAAGGCGCGGAACGAGCGACCAAGCTCCTCGAGATCCTCGATGTCGACCGCGTAACCGGCAATGCCGACCTCGCCCAGCGGCAAGTCGCTGATGCGGAAGGCGCGGCGCTCGCCATCGATGGTGATCGCGGCAGTCCGTTCGTCGATACGCCCTTCGCGCGCAGCAGCCAGAGCCACGTCGCGCGCGCTGCGGCCATCGGCAGGTTCGACCAGCTCGGTTCCGGCGGCAACCACCGCATCGGCGCTTTCGCCCCCCACCGCGCGGACGTAGGCCAGATTGACAAGCCGCAACTCGCCATCGGACCCGCGGAACCACATCGGCATCGGCGCCGCTTCGATCAGTGCGACCAGCGCCTCGAAATCGCGCCGCGACCTGTCGGCCTCTTGCCGCAGAGCGGCGAGTTCGCCCTCGCTGTCGCTGAAATCGAACACCCAGACCAGCGCCGCGCCTCCCGGCGAGACCTGCGGATCGGCAAGATGGCCGCGCAGCGCAAGACTGCGGCTCGAACCGCGCGGCGTCGCCGCCATGCGAAACGGCGCGGCCGTCTTCTGGGCGCGCAGCACCGCGGCGGACAACTCGGCAAGATCCTCGGCGTTGAAGCCCTTGTCGCCCGCATCCAGCTCGCTGAGATAGCCAGGCACGGCATCGAGCCCAAGCCAGTGCGCGAGGCGCGGCGAGGCCTCGATCCGCCCGTCGGTTCGAACCAACAGCGGAATAGCGGGTGATTCGTCGATCATCCGCGCAAGGCGCCGGGCATTGCGCTGTATCGCTTCGGCACGACGCTGCCGGCGACGCGCCGCGAGGATCGCGACGGCGGCGGCAAGCGTCCAGGCCGCCAGCAGTGCGGCAATCAATACCAGAACGACGGGTTCGACGAGCATCGCGCCGCTATGCGAGAGGCGCGATCCGATTACAATCCGCGATCAGGACACTTGCGCCAATCCGCGCTGTCGCGAAGGCAGAAGCCCCGATCCTAATACCGGTAATGCTCGGGCTTGAATGGGCCTTCCTGAGGAACGCCGATGTAACTCGCTTGCCGCTCCGAAAGTTTCGTCAGCTTCACGCCCAGCTTGTCGAGGTGCAGCGCCGCGACCTTTTCGTCGAGATGCTTGGGCAGGACATAGACCTTGTTCTCGTATTCGGCCGACTTGGTGAACAGCTCGATCTGGGCCAGCACCTGGTTGGTGAAGCTTGAGCTCATCACGAAGCTGGGATGGCCTGTGGCGCAGCCAAGATTCACCAGCCGCCCCTTGGCAAGGATAATGATCTGCTTGCCATCGGGGAAGGTGACGAGATCGGTGCCCGGTTTGACCTCCTGCCAGCCATAATTGTCGAGCGCCGAAATCTGG
>JAGREJ010000208.1 GCA_020446595.1 Novosphingobium sp.
TCGTGCTGCAACACGGTGGCCAGCAAGCCGTCGATCGCTTCCTCGTGCCTGTTACCGTCCACATCCTGCCAACGCGCGCGAATCTGCGCAGGCCGTTCGACATCGGCATAGATCTCGGGAACCGAAAGGCACCCTTCGGAATAGGTGTTCAGATCGTCCGACGGATCGAGAATCTCAGGGTTGATAAACACCCGCGGTTCGCGCTTGTGGGGTTGGTGATAATGGGCATGGCCGCCGTGCGCCTCGCACAATTCCGGCTCCGCATCGGGATCTTCTGGCTGCAGGTCGATCACCAGCGCGCGCAGCGGCACGCCGACCTGGATCGCGGCAAGGCCGATACCCGGCGCATCGTACATCGTCTCGAACATGTCTTCGATGAGCACTTTCAGCTCGTCGTCGAACGTTTCGACGGGCACGGACACCTCTTTGAGGCGCGGATCGGGGACTTCGAGGATTTCGCGAATAGCCATGTTGGGCAGATAGTGCGGCTCGCAGGGCCGCGCAAGCCGCTCAGCCTACCGGACGGCGCGCCCGCAAAGCCTGCGCCAAGGTGCCTTCGTCGAGATAGTCGAGCTCGCCGCCCACCGGCAGGCCATGGGCGAGCTGGGTGACGCGCACCGGCATGCCTTCGAGCCGCTCGGCGATGTAATGCGCGGTGGTCTGCCCTTCGAGCGTGGCATTCATCGCCAGCACTACTTCGTCGATGCCTCCCTGCTCCACGCGTGCCAGCAGGGGCGCGATGGCAAGGTCTTCAGGCCGCACCCCGTCGAGCGCCGAAAGCCTGCCGCCAAGCACGTGATAGCGCCCGGTGAACAGTCGCGCCCGGTCGAGCGCCCACAGGTCGGATACGTCCTCGACCACACACAGCGCGCGCTGATCGCGGCGCGGATCGGTGCAAATGCCGCAGGGATCGGTGGTGTCGACATTGCCGCAGGTCGAGCATTCGACCAGCCTTTCGTGCACTGCGCCCAGCGCATCGAGCAATTGCGGCAGCGCCCCGTCACGGCGTTTGACCAGCCACAACACCGCGCGCCGGGCCGAGCGCGGCCCCAGCCCCGGAAGGCGGGAGAGCGCGGCAGTCAGCGTCTCGATCTCTTGCGATGCCATGATGGGGCAGATAGGGCCTGCCAACCGTCCACGAAAGACCAACGGCCCGCTTATGCGCATCATCTTCATGGGAACGCCGGACTTCGCCGTGCCCGCGCTCAAGGCGCTGCACGCGGCGGGGCACGAGATTGCGGCGGTCTATACCCAGCCTCCGCGTCCCGGTGGGAGGCGCGGCAAGGAACTGACGCCGAGCCCGGTGCAGAAGGCGGCAGAGGAGCTTGGCCTTGAGGTTCGCCATCCTGCATCGCTGAAAGGCGCGGACGAGCAGGCGTTGTTTGCTGCACTTCGCGCGGATGTGGGTGTTGTCGCGGCCTATGGCCTGATCCTGCCGCAAGCGATCCTCGATGCTCCCAGTCACGGCTGCATCAATCTGCATGCCTCGCTGCTGCCACGCTGGCGCGGCGCGGCGCCGATCCAGCGCGCGATACTGGCGGGCGACGAGGATACCGGCATTACCGTGACGCAGATGGATGCCGGGCTCGATACCGGGGCGATGCTTCATGTGAAAAAAACGTGGATTGGGAACGACACTGCCGGGCGTGTCACCGAGCGGCTCAGTGAACTTGGCGCTAGGGCAATTGTCGAGGTTCTTGGCGATCTGTCTGCATATCCACCTGTGCCTCAGCCTGAGGAAGGCGTCACTTACGCCAAGAAAATCGACAAGTCCGAGGCTCGGCTGGATTTTACGAAATCGCCATTCGAGCTAGCGAGGCAAGTTCAAGCCTTCAATCCGTCACCGGGAGCTTACTTTGTGGTTGGGGGGGAACGGATAAAGGTACTTTCAGCTTCCGTCCTCAATCGTGAAGCGAGCGAAGATACAGAACCTGGCACGTTGGTTAATCGCGTCTACTCAACGACCGGAGTTGCGCTTTCGATACCCTTTCGGCCCTACAAGGCACTCGCGGTAAGTTGCACAGAGGGGTACCTGAAGCTGCATACTGTGCAAAGGGCTGGGAAGAAGGCGATGTCGGCGGTTGAGTTCATGCGAGGCAATGGTGAACTGATCGGACTCAAAGCCGAGGAATGACCCGCTTCCAGCTAATTCTCGAATACGACGGCGGCCCGTTCATGGGCTTGCAGCGGCAGGCGCATGGCCCTTCGGTGCAGCAGGCCGTCGAGGAAGCGGTTCACGCGATCACTGGCGAGACTGTAACCCTGCATTCGGCCGGGCGCACCGACGCGGGGGTTCACGCCCTTGCCATGTCGAGCCATGTCGACGTCGCCAGGGACATCGAGCCGTTCCGGCTGATGGAAGCCCTGAACGCGCACCTTCGTCCCGATCCCATAGCGGTGAGAGAGTGCCGGATCGTGCCCGACGACTGGCACGCGCGATTTTCATGCGTGGGGCGCAGCTACCTCTATCGGATCGTCAATCGTCGCGCGCCGCTCACGTTGGAGCGGGGACTTGCATGGCAGGTTCCGCAGGATCTCGATGCCGAAGCCATGCACCGTGCCGCGCAGGCGCTGGTCGGCCAGCACGA
>JAGREJ010000209.1 GCA_020446595.1 Novosphingobium sp.
CCCAACACCGACGACATGCGCGATGCGCCATCGATCGCGATTGCCCAGGCGCTCGCCGACGCGGGAGTCGAGGTTGTCGCCTACGACCCCGAAGGGATGGAACTGGCCGCGCCGATCATGCCCGAAGTGACCATGGCGGCCAGTGCCTACGATGCAATCGAAGGCGCGGACGTCGTCGCCATCGTCACCGAATGGGATGCCTTCCGCGCGCTCGATCTCGAACGCATGAAGCAGGCGATGAAATGCCCGGTCGTGGTGGACCTCAGGAACATCTACGAGCCCGCCGACATGCGCGAGCGGGGCTTTGCCTATACCAGCATCGGGCGCGCTTGAGTGCTACCGCTCCGTTCGTGTCGAGCGCAGTCGAGACACGTCCGGGCAGACGCCGTGCCTCTCGACTACGCTCGAGGCGAACGGGTTCTGGTCACTCTCCCGTAAACTTCGGCTCGCGCCGTTCGGCGAAGGCCTTGCCCGCCTCGTAGTGGTCCTTGGTCCAGGCGCTCTGCGTCTCCATGCCGAGATGCGCCTCGATAATCCCTTCAAGCATGTTGCGCAGCACGAGGTTGATTGACCGCTTGGTGGTGTGGAGCGCCACGCGCGGGCTCGCGGCGAGCCGTTCGGCAAGGCCATAGACCTTCTCGTCCAGTTCCTCGAAAGTCTCGACCGCTTCGTTGATGAGGCCCGCCTCCGCCGCCTGCGCGCCGGTCAGCGCCTCGCCGGTGAACAGGTGATACTTGGCCTTGGGAAAGCCCATCAGCAGCGGCCAGGTCAGCGACCCGCCGTCGCCCGCCGTCATGCCGATGTTGACGTGGGTGTCGGCGATCTTGGCCTTGGCCATCATGTAGGTGATGTCGCACAGCGAGGCGAGCGTTGCGCCAAGGCCCATGGCGTGGCCATTGATCCGCCCGATCAGCGGCTTTTCCAGCCGCAACATCGATTCGACGATGTGGCGCGCTTCGAGCATCTGGTAATACCACATGGCGTGATCGTTGTTCTCGTAACGCTCCATCATCCGCTTGATGTCGCCGCCCGCGCTGAACGCCTTTTCGCCCGCGCCGGTGAGCACCACGACGTCGGTTTCGCGGTCGTGGTTGATGAGCTCGAAGATTTGCGAAAGCTCGGTGTGGTCTTCCGGCGACGGCGAATTCATCGGCGGATTGTCCATGGTGATGACGAGGATCGTGCCCCGCTTTTCCAGCTTCAGATTCTTGATGCCTTCGTACATCGGCGCTCCCTTTCGTGAATTTACAGGCCCGTGGCGGGCACGGCGCATGCCGCCGCATATTCGCTGCGCAGCCGCGCGACAAGCTCCGCAACGCTCGGAATATCATCGATCAGCGCAGCGCCCTGTCCCGCCGACCACACGTCTTTCCAGGGCTTCTGACCCTCGGGCAGATGATCGTGGCCGTGGTTGTCCGGCCGGACAAGCGTATCGGGATCGAGCCCGACCTGCCGCAGCGAGTCCTTGAGCCACGATGCCGCAAGCCCCGTATAATCAGCGGTATAGGTCACATCGCTAACGCCCGCATCGACAATCATCTGCTTGTAGGCCTGCGGCGCGCCAGCCTCCTGCGTGGCGATCATCCGCGTGCCGACATAGGCAAGGTCGGCTCCCAGCACTTCGGCAGCGCGGATCGCCGCGCCGGTCGAAACCGCGCCCGCCATGACGATGGTTCCGGCAAACATCTCGCGGATCTTCGGGATCAGGACCAGATGGCTGATCGTTCCAGCATGCCCGCCGCCGCCACCGCCAATTGCGATCATGCCATCGACGCCTGCCGCCGCAGCCTTTTCGGCGAAGCGAATGCTGGTCACGTCATGATAATGCAGGAGCCCCAGGTCGCGCACCATCGGGGAAACGCGGGTTGGATCGCCCACCGAGGTAACGATGATGCGCGCGCCGTGGCGCTGGCACACTTCGAGGCTGCGGCGGAACTCGTCGTCATCCGCGCGCGGCGAAATGTTGACGCAAAGCGGAGCCACCGACCCGCCCTCGCCTTCATGCCGATCCAGCGCCTCGCGAATCTCGCGAAGCTGCATTTCCAGTTCGTCGATGCCGCGCAGGTGATTGGCGGTGATCGAGCCGATTACGCCTGCCTTGCAGCAGGCAATGGCGAGCGCGGGATTGCTGACCAGGAACATCGGCGCGCAAAATGCGGGCAGCGCGAGCCTGTCGCGCACGTCCTGTGCCAGTGGCATGAGCCTCTCCCCGTTTGCCTTTCGTCAGCTCTCGCTTTTCTTGCGTGGCTTGGCCGGAGCGGGCTTTGCCTTCGACGCGGTTGTCGTTGGTGTGGCTGCGGCGTCGGTCGACCCCGCGCCTGCCCGTTTCGCCCTTGCATCGTCCAGCTTGGCGACGCCATCGTCGGGCGAGGCAAAAACATCCTCACCCTTGGCCTTCTTGCCGATCGAATAGCGGTAAACGACATAGACGGAAGCGCTGGCCGCACCGGCCACCGCCCAGCGAAGCAGTTTCATCGGGTTTCTCCATTGCGCCGGAACGGCGGCTGGTCTGGCCGCGCCGGTGCGCAAGAGTGCGAAGCGCGGGTGTTTTGCATGGCATGGCTATGGCCCGTTTTGTCGGTTCCGACAAGATCGATCGGCATTTGCCGCAAGCAAACGACACCGCTATCGCAGGCTGTCTGACAAGACAGGGAGAGCAGGCCGGGTGGAAGGTTACCGCGAACTGATGGACATTGCCCGCCGCGACAGCGGGCTAGACCAATTCGGCGAGGAATCGTTTCGCGAAGGTCTCGAAGTGCTGTGCGCTTCGCTTGAGGCCGAAGCGCAGCTCAACGCAACCGGCGAACACGTGCTGCGCGACCTGATCCTGCGCTACCTGCGCCAGCGGCTAGAGGTCGAGCACTGGTATCGCCTGCATCCCGAAACAGAGGAACGCCCGCTAGAAGCGCCCTTGTTCGGCGTGAGCCTGCCGCGCACCGGATCGACCGCTCTCTCCTTCCTGCTGTCGAGCGATCCGGGCATTCGTTATCTCAGGATGTGGGAAGCGCAGCAGCCCTATCCGCCGCCAAGCACGGTTGAAGGCCCCGAACCGCGCCGCGGAATGACCAACAGCGTGCTTGCCGACAGCGATACTGCGAACCGCTATGTCCCCAGCGGGATCGACGGCGCTTACGAGTGCCTAGACCTGATGGGCCTCACCTTCTGCAGCCAGATGTTCCTCGCCTATGCCAAGTTGCCCACCTACTATCACTGGCTGCTCGAAGCCGACCTGACGACGACCTACGCCTACGAGCGGCGCGTGCTCAAAATGCTGCAATGGGGCGAGGAACTGCACCCGTGGCGGCTCAAGACGCCCATGCACATCCTCTACATGGACCATCTCGACGCGGTCTTCCCCGATGCGCGGTTCGTGATGACCCATCGCGACCCGAGCCATGTGATCCTCTCGGTCGCGACCATCTACGACGATTTGCAGCGCCACTTCACCGATCATCCCGATCCGCTCTATGTCGGCGAGCTCAATGCCTCGATGTGGTCCGAAGG
>JAGREJ010000210.1 GCA_020446595.1 Novosphingobium sp.
CTCGCCATCTCCGCATCGAATGAATTGGGCGAGATGCAATCGGGCCTTGCCGCCGGGCTGCTCGGCGCAACCGGAGCGGTTGTGTTTGGCGGTGCCGGAGCCATAATGATCGTCATACTCTGGGCCTGGCTGTTTCCCGAACTGCGCAACGCCCGGACATTCGCGCCACACTATCGCCAGAGGGGAGAGGAACCATGAAGGCACAAAGCATCCTCGAAACAATCGGACGGACGCCGCATATCCGGCTTTCCCGGATGTTTCCCGACCACGAGGTGTGGATCAAATGCGAGCGTGCCAATCCAGGCGGTTCGATCAAGGACCGCATTGGCCTTGCCATGATCGAGGCGGCCGAAGCGTCCGGCGCGCTCAGGCCGGGCGGCACGATTGTCGAGCCGACCTCGGGCAATACCGGGATCGGCCTTGCCATGGTCGCGGCGGTAAAAGGCTACAAGCTCGTGCTGGTCATGCCCGAATCGATGTCGCTGGAGCGGCGGCGACTGATGCTTTGTTACGGCGCGACCTTCGATCTTACGCCGCGCGAAAAGGGCATGAAGGGCGCAATCGAGCGCGCGCGCGAGCTGATCGAGCAGACGCCGGGTGCATGGATGCCGCAGCAGTTCGAGAACCCGGCGAATGTCGATGTCCACGCGCGCACCACGGCGCAGGAGATTCTCGCCGATTTCCGCGACGATCCCATCGACGTGCTGATATCCGGGGTTGGGACCGGCGGGCACCTCACGGGCTGCGCCGAAGTGCTCAAGGCAGAATGGTCCGGCATGAAAGCCTATGCGGTGGAACCGACGCTCTCGCCGGTCATTTCCGGCGGGCAACCCGGACCTCACCCGATCCAAGGCATCGGCGCAGGTTTCATCCCGGAAAACCTCCACACCCGCGCGATCGACGGCGCGATTCAGGTCGATCCCGAGCAGGCCAAGGAAATGGCGCGCCGCTGCGCGACCGAAGAAGGCATGCTGGTGGGCATCTCGTCTGGTGCGACGTTGGCCGCCATTGCCCAGAAGCTGCCCGATCTTCCCGAAAGCGCGCGCGTACTCGGCTTCAACTACGACACCGGCGAGCGTTATCTCTCGGTTCCGGATTTCCTGCCGGAATAGGCCGCGCATGGATCGCCGCGTCTTTCTTGCCGCGGGCGGCGCATCGATACTCACAGGGTGTGCCAGCACGCTGGCGCCGCCGCGCCGCGCCACGACCTCCCCGGCCATCGTTCCGCTGAAGTTCGATGCCGGGCGTCTGATGAAGATTACCGTCTGCCTGCGTCCATTCCGTCCGAACGGTCCACGGCTGGAAGTCGAGCGGTTCGGCGCAAGAACCGTCGTGCACAATTACGGTCATGGTGGCTCTGGCTGGTCGCTGAGCTGGGGCTGCGCGGCGGAAGCAGCGGAATTGGCCGTTTCGGACGGACATCGCGAATTTGCGGTCATAGGGGCCGGTGTCATCGGCATGACGACGGCGCTGCGGCTTGTCGAGACCGGCGCCAAGGTCACCGTATACGCCGCCCAGTTTCCCGCCGAGACACGCTCGGCAAGGGCGACCGGCGTCTGGTCTCCGTCAAGCCGGATCGGCCTGTTGGACAGCGCAGCACCGGAATTTGCCGACCGGTGGGAGCAATGGGCGCGCACTTCGTGGGCAAGCCACCTTCAGGCCCTGGGCACGAGCGGCGATCCGGTCGAGTTCCTCACGCAATATAACGTGGCGGGAGGACGTGCGCCGCGCGTGCCGGAAACGCACCGCTTCCTCCATCTTGACCGAAGGCTGGCCGACCTCACTCCCGATTGGGGAGACACTCCACTCGCCGAACGTCCGTTCCCACAGCGATTCTCGCGCAGCGGGCCTACGCTGGTGTTCAACGTCAGCGAATATTTCGACCGCCTCGTGCGCCTCTTTCTGCTGCGTGGCGGGCGTATGGTCCGCCGCAACTTTCCTGATCGTGCGGCAGTTCTGGCCCTCGACGAGCCGGTCGTGGTCAATTGCATGGGATAT
Source organism: Novosphingobium sp. (assembly GCA_020446595.1). GTDB lineage: Bacteria > Pseudomonadota > Alphaproteobacteria > Sphingomonadales > Sphingomonadaceae > Novosphingobium. The sequence goes on from JAGREJ010000210.1 coordinate 1,999, forward strand.
GGCGCAAAGACGATATGGGGAGATGCCGATATGCTCCCGGTGCGCGGCCAGATCGGTTGGCTTCTGCCCCAGCCCGAAGCGCGCTACGCACTGTGGCATGACAAGGTACAGGCGGTGTCGCGTCGCGATGGTGTCATCGTGCAATATCTCGGGCCTAACGATGATTGGGGATACGGCAACGAGCGTGAGGAAATCGATCCTGCCGAAACCGAACAGGCGCTGGCGACGCTTCGCAGTCTCCAGGCCCAGCAGGAGTAAGCAAAGTGGAAAAGCTGGATTATCGCGATGGCGACGTGGCGCTGACAGGTTTGCTGGCCCGTCCCGGCGGCATGCCGAGGGCCGCAATCGTCGTCTATCCGACCATCGTCAACGCCAATGAGGCTGTGGAGCGGCGCGCTAAAATGCTCGCCGATGCCGGTTTCCTCGCCATGATTGCCGACTTTTACGGCGAGCCTGTCGCGGACTTTCCCGCCGGTCAGGCGCTGGCCGCAAACCTGCGCGCGGACCCGGCGCTCTACCGGCAACGGATAGTTTCCGCCGTGGCGGCGCTGCGTTCGCTTCCCGAGGCACAAAGCATTCCGCTTGCGGTCATCGGCTACTGCATGGGCGGCGGGGCCGCGTTGGAAGCCGCTCGCGATGGGCAGGAGCTCATCGCGGCGATCAGCTTTCACGGCACGCTGGACTCCGCCCTCCCTGCACAGCCCGGCGCGGTGAAGGCGCGGCTGCTGGTGCTCCACGGTGATGCCGACCCTATGGTGCCGCGCGAGCAGGTCGCGGCCTTCATGGAGGAAATGGACCGTGCCGGAGCGAGTTGGCACCTCCACGCCTATTCGGGCGTCCGCCATGGCTTCACCGATCCGGGCAGCGATCTCCGCGATCTCGATGCCGTCGCCTATGATGCGAGCGCCGACCGGCAGAGTTGGGCAGCCATGATGAACCTGCTCGATGAGGTGCTGACTCAATGAGTGCCATCCACCCGGCCATTGCGCCCGACAACCTTGCCGTCATTACAGGAGGGGCGGACGGTATCGGCTTTGCCGTTGCCCAAGCCCTGGCTGACCGCGGAATGCGCGTGGCGCTGGCAGATATCGACGGTGTGCGGGTGACCGAGGCCGCTGCTGCATTGCCCGATGCGACCGGCCACGCACTCGACGTATCGGATCGCGCCGCTGTCGAGGCACTGGCGCGCGAACTCGGACCGGTTTCGGTCCTCATGAACAACGCAGGCACGGGCGGTGGCGGTGACGCGCTGTCGAATCCTGAAGGCTGGGATCGCGTCTTGGGCACCAACCTGATGGGCGTGCTTCACGGCGTTCAGGCGTTCGTACCAACCATGGCGGAGAGCGGGCGGCCCGGTCTCATCATAAATACAGGCTCCAAGCAAGGCATCACCACGCCTCCGGGCGATACCGCCTACAACGTCAGCAAGGCGGGAATAAAGGCGCTGACCGAAGGGCTGGCTCACACTCTGCGCAATCGCGAGGGCTGTCAGGTCAGCGCCCACCTGCTGATCCCCGGATTCACCTTCACCGGGATGATGCGGCGGCGTATGGCGCAAAAGCCCGATGCCGCATGGGAGCCCGGACAGGTCGCCGAGCGTCTACTGCAGGGCATTGCGGCGGGCGAATTCTACATCCTGTGCGAAGACAATGAGACTACCGCCCAAATGGATCGCAAGCGCATCCAGTGGGCCGCACAGGACATTGCCGAAGGCCGCCCCGCGCTATCTCGCTGGCATCCCGATTGGGCGAAAGCTTTCGCGAATTGGATGGCCTCTGGCGATTAGGCCCGGGCGAAAGCCTCTTCGGGCAGCGCCATCACCGCTTCGGCCCCTGCTTCCATCTTTCTACGCAGCGCTCCTGCCTCGGGCGTGAAACGCTCGCCGAAATAGCGCGCCGTCACGAGTTTGGCCTCGTAGAACGGCTTGTCCTCGGCTCCCGCATCGAGGGCCGACGCGGACGTCTGACCCATGCGCAGCCACATCAGGCCAAGCGCGACAATCCCGGTGATGTGCATGTAATCGTAAGCCGCGGCACCCGCATTGTTGGGGTTCGAAAGCCCGTTCTGCATCAGCCACATGGTCGCGGCCTGCAATTCGCCATTGGCCTTCTCGACCCGGCCCGCGAGATCGGCAAGCCGCTCGTCGCCCTTGGCGGCAGCGACTTCCTTGCCGACTTCGGCAAACAGCGCCTGTATCGCCCGCCCGCCATTCATCGCCAGCTTGCGCCCGACAAGGTCCATTGCCTGAACCCCGTTCGCCCCTTCGTAGATCATGGCGATGCGCGCATCGCGCACGAACTGTTCCATCCCGTTCTCGACAATGTATCCGTGTCCGCCCCAGATCTGCTGCATGTCGGTTGCGGTCTTGTAGCCCAGATCGGTGCCATATCCCTTGATGACAGGCGTGAGCAGACCAAGCAGATCGTCGGCGGAGGTCCGCTCATCCTCGCTCGCGGCCACATGCGTGAGATCGACCAGCAGCCCCGCCCACAGCGCCAGCGCCCGCATACCCTCCGTGAACGCCCGTGCGTCCATCAGCATGCGCCGCACATCGGGATGGACCATCAATGTATCGGCCTTCTCATCCAGATCGGTAGGGCCGGTGAGCGCCCTGCCCTGCCGCCTTTCAAGCGCGTAGGCTACACCGTTCTGATAGGCCGCCTCGCCCTGCGCCAGCCCCTGGATGCCGACCCCGAGCCGTGCCGCGTTCATCATGATAAACATGGCGGCGAGGCCCTTGTTTTCCTCGCCGACCAGCCACCCCGTCGCGCCATCGTAGTTCATCACGCAGGTGGCATTGGCGTGAATGCCCATCTTGTGCTCGATCGCGCCGCACATCAGCGTATTGCGCTCGCCCGGATTGCCATCTTCGTCGAGCAGGAACTTGGGCACCACGAACAGCGAAATGCCCTTGGTGCCTTCAGGCGCATCCGGCGTGCGCGCCAGCACGAGGTGGATGATGTTTTCGGTCAGGTCATGCTCGCCCGCCGAAATGAATATCTTGGTGCCGGTGATTGCGAAGGAGCCATCGGCCTGCGGCTCGGCCTTGGTGCGGATAAGGCCCAGATCAGTGCCGCAATGCGGCTCTGTCAGGTTCATCGTTCCGAGCCACTCGTTTGCGACCATCTTCGGAAGGTAAGTCGCCTGTTGCTCGGGCGAGCCTTTCACGAGCAGGGCATTCACCGCGCCATTGGTCAGGCCCGGATACATGGCGAAGGCCATGTTGGCCGACGACATGAATTCCTCGACCGCGAAGCCCAGCACATGCGGCATGCCCTGCCCGCCAAACTCTTCCGGCGCAGAAAGCGTCCCCCATCCCGACTCCCGAAACTGCCCGTGTGCTTCCTTGAAACCAGCGGGTGTCGTTACCGATCCGTCCTGTCGGCGCGTGCAGCCTTCCTGATCTCCGCTGGCATTGAGCGGAGCGAGCACTTCGCTGGCGAACTTGCCGGCTTCCTCGATCACGGCATCGACGATGTCGGTGCTGGCGCCTTCGAAGCCCGGCAGCGCGCCATAGTTGTCGATCTTGAGGACTTCGTTGATGATGAAACGGGAATCGCGCGTGGGCGCAACAAAGCTCGGCATCGGGTCTCTCCCTTATAGGGTTATTGGCGACATTATCCCGGCCTTATGGGGCGTCTAACCGATTCTGGTAAGTCCTTCCCCATCGAGCCGTCTGTAAAA